>CAZFLF010000172.1:0-9453 GCA_964519825.1 uncultured Pirellulaceae bacterium
CTACGAGCTGCCGCACCGCGAAATGGCCGACACCCTGGGAATCATCGAAATTATCGACAAGCCCTTCAGCCCCCGTGAACTGTGCAATCGAGCTCAGATGGCGCTAGAAGAAGTTCAACGTCGAAAGGAATTCGCAGCGATCCCGCGACTGTAAATGTTATGAATCTTCCGACAGAAGTATTCGGCGATGTGCTCGTGGTCCATGCTCCCGAGGAGTTGAACGAAGAGCAGTCGGGCAGATTCCAGCAGTTCGTGATGTCTCAGGAGCGCGTGAAGGTGGTCGTCGACTTGGATACCGTCGAGGCGCTGGACAGCCTGGGATTGTCCGCGCTGCTCAACGTCCAGGATGACCTGCAGGGCAAGAATGGTGACTTGAAACTGATCGCCGCCAATTCCGTGAACCGTAAGATTCTGGAAATCACCCGGCTCGACCAGCACTTGGAAGTTTTCGACAGCGTCATCGACGCGGTGAAAAGTTACGTGTGAAGTGAAAGCAAACCATGACGATCGCTCTCGCGGCGCCGCCGAGGCTGGGCAATCTACTTGTCGAGCGGGGATTCCTCTCCCTCGACCAATTGCAGTCCGCGCTGTCGCATCAGGGCCAGGCGGGTAAGTCAAAACTGCTCGGCGAGATCGTCGTCGATCTCGAATTCTGCACGGAAGACCAGGTAGTGGAGTGTCTCGCCGCGGGCTACGGCGTCCCGTACGCGAAACTCGACGCACGGTTTTACGACCCAAAGATTCTCGACGTCCTACCGCGCGAATACATCGAAAAGAATCTGGTCTTTCCCTTGTTTTGCGTGCGCGACGTGCTCACCGTCGCGGTCAGTGAGCCATCCAACCTGTTCCTGCTGGATGAACTACGGAGCGTAACGGGTAAGGAAATCCAGATCGTTGCGGCGGTGTCGAAAGACATACGGCGCATGATCTCCACGCTACCGGACGCTAAGGTCTTTGTCATCGACGACATCATCGAAGACAAAGAAGACCACGAAGTCACCCTGATCGAAAACGCGATCGAAGACATCGGCGACGTGGCGGAAATCGCGGGTCAATCGCCGGTCATCCGGCTCGTCAACTTCATGATCTACACCGCGGTAAAAGAAGGCGCGAGCGACATTCACATCGAGCCGGCGGAACGTTGCATGCGGGTCCGAAATCGGATCGATGGCCGGCTGTACAAGGCCCTGGAAGTGCCCCTGCATTTGCTGTCGGCCGTGACAAGTCGCATCAAGATCATGGCGTCACTGGACATCAGCGAACGACGTTTGCCCCAGGACGGACGCGTTAACGTGATGCTCGATGGTCGAAAGATCGACCTGCGCGTCAGCACCTTTCCGGGCAGCCGCGGTGAAAAGACCGTGATCCGCGTGCTCGATACCCGGACCGTGTCGCTCAATCTTGCGGACCTGGGGTTCGCCGAAGACGTTCTGACTTGTTTGCAGAATTCAATTTGTCTTCCCAATGGTATCGTGCTCGTTACCGGGCCGACGGGCAGCGGCAAGTCGACCACGTTGTACGCGGCGCTGAACGAAGTCGCCACCATGGCGAATAATATCTGCACGGTCGAAGATCCAATCGAATTCCACTTGCCGTTGATCAACCAGTTTCAAGTGCAGGAAAAGATCGGACTCACATTCTCCAAAGCCCTGCGAACGCTGTTGCGGCAGGACCCGGATGTGATCATGGTCGGCGAAATACGCGACGAGGAAACCGCTCGTACCGCCATTCAAGCCGCGCTCACCGGCCACCTCGTGCTCAGCACGCTACACACTAACGACGCTCCGTCCGCCATCACCCGTTTGGTCAATATGGGTGTGGAGCCATACCTAATCAGCGCGGCGCTGAACACCGTGCTGGCCCAGCGACTCATTCGGCGGATCTGCCCGAAATGCCGCGAGGAATTCGATCCGCCTCGCACTCTGCGAAAAGCCCTGGAGCGCATGGGAAGCCCGATCGAAAAATTCTTCCGCGGCGTCGGCTGTCGTCGCTGCCGCAACACGGGGTTTTCCGGGCGGATCGGCGTACACGAGGTGCTCTCCATCAACGACGAGCTGCGCGACGCCATCGTACGCGATGCGACGATTACCGAATTGCGCCGACTCGGCGCCGATCAAGGGATGGTCACGTTGCGACTCGATGGCTTCCGGAAAGTACGCGAGGGGATCACGACCGTGGAAGAAGTACTGCACATCACGGGCGATATCCTCGACCAAGGTGCGGTTGAGGTGGAAATGACGTGAGCATCTTTGAGATTCGAGATCTGAGAAACGGACCACTGCCAACACGGCTGATCGAGTAAATCCATGTTATTCTCCTATAGCGCTCGCGATTCCCTGGGACACACGCACGAAGGCTCCGTGGATGCCGACAGCAGCGATGACGCTACGCAAAAGCTGGGACGCGACGGCTTTCAGGTAGTCAGAATCACCGAGGAAGAGGATGGACTGAACCTATTTCCGCGCGCCGTGCGAAAGAGTGACATTGTCTACATGACCAGTCAGCTCGCCATCATGGTCGAGACCGGAATCAATCTCGCCGCCGCTATCGAAAGCCTGCACCAACAGGAAGAGAATCCGACGCTGCGGCGAGTCCTCGGCAACCTCAAAAAAGACGTGGAAGGGGGGGAGGACTTTTCCGGCGCACTCGCCAAGCACCCGAAGCATTTCGAATCGACATATCTCGCACTGGTCAAAGCCAGCGAACGGACCGGCAAGCTCGGCACGATGCTGGAGGAGATTGCCCACTATCTGCGCAAAGAATTAGACAATTACAGCAAAGTGAAAGCGGCTTTGGCTTATCCCGGCATCATGCTGGTGCTCGCCATAGGGGTAACGACGTTCCTGTTAACGTACATCATGCCGAAATTCGCGCCTCTTTTTTCCCGCAAGGGTATGAAGCTCCCGTTCATCACCTCAGTCATGATGAGCGTTTCTGAGGCCCTGATGCAATATTGGTACTTGTGGCTGTTGGGGGTCGTGGCAGCGGTTGCATTGTTCGTCTATGGACGCAAAACCGAACTGGGACAGCGAATCATGGATTGGTCAAAAATCCACGCGCCGATTGCCGGAACGGCGTTTCGCAAAGTGATCATTAGTCGAGGCATTCGCACATTGGGAACGTTGCTGGAAAGCGGCGTGCCATTGCTGGAAGCGTTGCAACTAACCGCCGAGGTTTCTGGGAACTTCTTCTACAAACGGGCTTGGCTCGAGGTCAAGGAGCGAGTGACTAACGGCCATCGCATCGCCGATTCGCTGGCCAACAGTTCGCTGTTTCCCAAGACGCTGATACAAATGATCGGATCGGGAGAAGAGACGGGTAAACTGGACTATGTGCTGAAGAAAGTCAGCGGATATTACGACGGCGAAGTCGAAACGGCTCTGAAAACCGCCACGAGTCTGATCGAGCCGATTATGATCTCCGTCATGGGTGGCGTTGTGGGGACGATCGCCATGTCGCTCCTTCTGCCCATCTTCACTCTGAGCCGCGCCCATTGACGCGGCAAACTGGTCTTGTGACCCACTTCCCACGTGGATATTGTTCGGCGCATGCGGATCATGCAGCTTGTTTCCGGGATGCTCGTTAACGGAGCCGTGCTTCAATGTCTGGCGCTGACCCGCGCTTTGGCCAGCCGCGGCCATCAGGTCGTATTGGCTTGCCGCCCTGGCGCGTGGATCGGTGACCAGGTGGCCGGAACGAATGTCACGGTGGTCCGCAGTCACCTGCGGCGATGGCCGCTATCGGATGCCCGGCAACTCGCCGAGATAGCCCACGCGCACGGCACTGATTTAATCCATACCCATCAGAGTCGGGCCCATGCTTGCGGATTGCTGGTGCGGTGGCGTTCGGGAATTCCGTGCGTGGCCACCGCCCATTCCAGGCATATTCAGCCGCATTGGTGCCTCAATGATTTCGTGATCGCCAATTCGCAGGCGACGTTTGATTTTCAGCATCGCTGGAACCTCGTCCCGCGCGGCCGGATGCGAGTTGTAAACTACTTGCTCGAATTGGATCGCTTCGAAAACGAGCCCGCCGAGTCGGGTCGGCAGCTGCGCCAGGCGTGGGGATGTACAGAACGGCATCGCGTAGCCGGAGTGATCGGTGACATCATTCCACGCAAAGGACAACTGCATGTCGTTCGCGCTTGGCCGCAAGTCGTGCGCGCGGTGCCGCACGCCCGCCTGGTGTTCATCGGCGCCGAAAAGGACCCCACCTACACGGCTCGTCTCCGCAGTGAGCTCGAGACACTCGGTGTCGCTGATAGCATCCGATTCGCCGGCTATCACACCGACATGTCGGCGGTGATGCAGGCCATCGATCTGTGCGTATCGTCGGCGGTCGAGGAAGCGTTGGGATTGACGATTCCCGAAGCCATGGCGGCACGGAGGAGTGTTGTTGCAACCCAAGTCGGCGGTGTACCGGAGAATGTCTGGCACGGGGAGACGGGATTGCTCGTGCCTCCCGCGCGGCATGTTCCCATGGCAGAAGCGATCACCCAATTATTGTCCGATGACGTCCGGCGTCACCAGTTCGCCGAACAAGGTTGGCGCCGGGTTCGCCAGAAGTACGATCCAGCCAGCCAGATCGGCGAAATCGAGGCCGTTTACGACCAGGTTGTAGCCGGGAAACGGTCCAGAAAGTCGCGGGACACCCAGCCAAGCTGTTCCAAACTGCTCCACGGCTTTTCGGCCTTTCTTCCAGTGGTTTTTGCGGTTGACGCGGTATCGTAGCATTTCTATGATCCGCGCCGTTTTGGCGAACGATCGTCGATGGCGAACGATCGTCGAAATGAAAATTCTTGGCACTTTGGTTGGTCTATGCGGATAGTCGCAACCGAATAAAACACATAACAGGAATAGTCACCGTCCTCGTCTTAACCACGTGACTTTTCAAACGATACTACGGCTGAGGCTAAGTTGTGACGGCAGGTTTCCGCGCGAACAGCCTCCAACTTGTTCAAGGAAGGACGAGTTAGCCATGCGAGCTTTCATTTCGCTGCGAACTTGGATCAGGGCAGGATTATTGTGCTTACCGTGCTTACTGTCGGGCGGCTGCAAGAGCACGGGACCGGGAATGGGATGGCTTAGTTGGATGGATCCGAAGCCTTCCAGCACTGCGTTGTCGAGCAACATTCCGACCAAACCTTCCCTGAATTCATTACCGCCGCCATCTTCCACGATGGGACCGGCGGTCGGATCGGGAACTACTCTGGCTGGTTTGCCCAACGGGCAAAGCTCCGGGTTAGGCGGAGCAGCTGGACAGGCGCCGGCCAACGGCTACTACACCGGACCGTACGGCATGTCGGGACAAACACCGAATTCGCCGCCAGCCGGTGCGAACCCCGCATACGCGGGCAGCGCTTACGGCGCCACGAACCAGAATTCAGCCGGGGCATACGGTGGTTACCAGTCTCCCTATCAGTCCTCCGCAGCGCCGGCGGGCAACGCCTACCGCACCGCCGACATTCGCAACAACCAAGGTGGCGCAGCACTTAATGGCAACGGCGGATCGACGGCTGCAGGAACTCATACCGGAACTCAAAACTGGAACAACGAACAGTGGGGACGTGCCGAATCTCGAGGCGGCTCACAGCCAGCCGGCTATAACGAAGGTATTCCAGCTCGCGGTTTCGACATTCCGCAAAGCAACTCAGGACAAGCTGCCGATGCGTGGACTCCACCGACACAAGCCGCTCCAGCAGCACCCGGCGGCTATCGGCCTGGGAGCACGGGGCGCAGCACCGGGGCGCTTTCACCAGCGGCACCCTCCGCGGCTTCCATCCCCTCGGCGAGCGGTTACGGAGCCCCGAGTGGTTACGGAGCCGCGACCAGCACCTATCCCACATCCTCCTATCCTACATCGTCCTATCCAGCGTCTGCGTCTGATGCTCCGGCGACACGCAACGCGAATTCCACCGGACAGGCGGGTGGCTACAACTATCCGTCGACTACGCAGATGCGATAAGGCGAGCCAGAGGAAGTGGTCGCGTCTCTCCCGAGACGCGCACCCATGCAGTAGATATCGGCTTCGAATCAAGGGCCGCGCGTCTCGGCGAGACGCGGCCACTACCAGGGGGTCATACCGCCATTCACGCAAATGGTCTGACCTGTCACGAACGACGCTTCCGGGCTGGCCAGGTACAAGACCGCATCGGCAACGTCCTGGGGCTTGCCCCACCGATTCGCCGGAATCAACGCCCGGTAAGCATCTTTTTCGGCCTGCGGATCATGCTCGTGCCGTTCGACGGGAATCCAACCAGGTGCGACGCAGTTCACGGTGATGCCAAACGGCGCGAGCTCCCGTGACATACTGCGCGACCAACCAATCTGCCCGCCTTTGGCTGTGACGTACGCGCTGAACGGCGCCACCGCCCGATGAAAGACTTCGCTGGTGATGTTGATGATGCGTCCCCACCGGCACTCCTTCATATAAGGCAGCCCCCGTTTGGTGAGCAGAAATGGGCTTTTGACAAAGAAGTCGAGCATCAACTGGTAGAAGGCCCAGTCATACTGTTCGATCGGCTTGAGCGGTTGTTCGCAGGTCGCATTGGGAACGAGGATGTCGACCTTTCCCAACGCCCGTTCGGTGTGGGCAAATAGATCCTCAACTCCTGCGGGAGAAGTTGCATCCGCCCGGACCAACACGGTGTCGATCCCCGCTAGCCGGTACTCGTCGAGTGTCTTCTGGGCCCGCGCTTCATTGTTCGAGAAGTTGACCGGGACTTTCGCTCCAGCTCGACCCATGGCCAGACCGATGGCCTTGCCCAGCCCCGCGCTGTTTCCAGTAACGATCGCAACATGACCTTGCAATGAGAATGCCATACCCGAGACTCCTCGAACCGTAAGTGAACGCGACGACCTCCGCTATCGATCAGCGGAAAGTCGAACAGGCTATCGCAAGGTGGTCGTTGCTGCCACAGGGCCGAGCGCCGGCTTGAGATGAATCACAGGACGATGAGAGGCAGGACGATGAGAGGCAGGACGATGAAGCAGCGACTGCTGAATTCGTTCTTCTCTTTCCGCATCTTCCTGTCCAATATATTCCTGTCACGTTACGGAAGTTCGCGAAGTTCGAGGACTTCCCACCGCAGGCCGCCGTCGCTGGGGTGAGCGACGAAGATCGGCTGCGACCAATCGTGCCAATGGAACGTTTCACTCGCTTGCGGCGGCCGCACGATCAACCGTGGCGCTGGATTGAGTCCGCGGTTCGCTTGTAGCCACTGCGGAAAGAACAAGATCGGATTGGAATCATCCAGGTCCAAGAAGAAATTTCTTAGGCGGTCGTACCAGTAATTGCTGTCCCATTCGGACCTTGGTTGCGAATAGAATTCGTTGGCGATAACGCGGCCGGTGATCGTGAAATCATTATTCTGCGAACCGGATTGGAATCCCAGTTCACCCCAGGCCACTGCCAGGCCATTGATGTCACCGCCGGCGCCGTCGTAGACGCGCAAGTCGTCCTTGACGATCGCGACGGGCAATTTCGTCATGACCGCGCTCCCATCCAGCTGCGGCAATGCCACAGAATTGAAGTGCACGTTCGTACCAGAAATCTCCATGTCGGGATTCGAGCCCGTGGCGTTGACGATCACCACTCCCGTGACAGAAACGTTATTGCGGACATCGAGATTCCCCAGGCGATAGAACACACCCAGCGGATTGGCCGCGGGGTCAGGGCCTAACGTCTGATCACGTAATAGTGAACCGAGCGTGGGAATGTTGTAGCTAATTCCACCTGGGTAAAGTCGGTAAGTCGTCACCACCCCGGGGAGGCTGAGAGGCGCGGCGCCGGACACTGCGGTGTCATTCCAAGTGGTCTGCAATTCGTCGGTGACGAGGGAGCGTTCGTCGGACGACGTCTTCGAGAAAGGTGCGGTAATCGCACCTGTCAGAGGACGATGATCCGTTCCGTCAATGGCCCATCGCCGCGTTATATCGCGCAAGTATTTCGCACGTGGGCTGCTCGAGGGTATGTTGCCCACCGAGACGAACACGGACGAATTCTGGGTAATCGCACCATTTTTGTCGGTTTGGTTTTTTTTCACGCCGTTCTGGTAGACCTTCATCTTCGAGCCGTCGTACACGGCGGCGATGAAACTCCACTGTCCCGCGACAAGACTGACACCCGAGGCATCGAGCGTTTCTGTCCCACCCGAATTGGTTTTCAAGCGAAAGCGCAGACCACGGCCTCCACTGCCGGTCCGGTAATTGCTGATCGCCCAATAATGGTCATCCGTGTCGGTTCCGTTCGCTTTGGCGATGATCCGCCCAAAGTCGGACGCGAACGAGCTCGGCTTGATCCAGGCGAGAATGGTCAGATCGCTTCCTAAAACGTCGATAGCTCCGAGATGGATATGATCATTGATACCGTCGAAGCTCGCGGAGCCGGTGCCGCCATTGACCGGAGCGGGGCCGGCGCCCGGCTTCCCTCCATCGAACACGCCGTCGTATTGATTGAATTGATCTTGAGCCACGATGGACTGCGACGGCTCATCCAGGCGTAACCACAAGATTGGATTGTAGCCCCCCCCCGCAACGAGTCCCGACACGGTCGAACTTCCCTGGTACAAACTGAGAATCTGCGCATCACTCAACGCTTTGCCCAATACGGCGACCTCGTCAATCTGCCCCGCGAATGGCAAACCTGCGTTGTCACTCGGATAACTCGGGGCGATCGCCACGGCATTCTGAGCAAAGATCGGGCCTTCCACCCGCACGGGCAGGTCCAGACTGAGGGTGTCCCCCGAGCCCGTGCCCCACTGGTACAGCGTGTAATTCTGCAAAGTGTTCCAGTTGGCTGGTGGATCGTACAGTTTCCGCGGGATCAAACGAACGATCGCTTGCACGCGGTGCGTGGAACTCACGCTTAGGTTTGCCGGGTCCGCGGCAGTTCCGGTGGAAACAAGAGTCACGCGATACGGCAGCTCATTGTAATTTGACGAACCGGTCGTGAGCGACGCATCACCCGACACGAATGTCACGGCGTACGACATCCCGCCACCGAGATCCCCCGTCAAGTTGACTCCGACACCGGACCAACTACTTTGCTGCATCTTCCGCAACGCAGCGCTGATCCCCGTATAAGCGGCTTGACGGGAATCCCCCAACCGCTGGTAGTTCGAGTGTGTCCGCTCAACGGTGAAGTTCAGCCGGACCATCGCGTAAGACAACGCCAGCGTCATCGTCAGTAGCGCCATGACCAGCAAAATACTGACGCCGCGAGCCGGTGTCGGTCGCAAATTTCGCGAGGCAGAGCGGAAGCGTAGTGTCTTGGACGTCATCCAGCGTATTCCTGAGTTACGGGGTCGGGAGTCTTATTCGGCAGCTGAATCGTTTAACCGCAAGCCGCAGGCGAGCGCGTTGGGGCGCAGTCGATCTGTATGCAACGCGCTCGCCTGCGGCTTGCGGTTAAACGATTCGATTTCTAGGGACGTAGCAAATTGAAGTAGACGGC
>CAZFLF010000173.1:0-9443 GCA_964519825.1 uncultured Pirellulaceae bacterium
CTTTGGCTTTGTGGAAATGTCGGAAGGCGCCGAGGCGGCGATCCGGGCGCTGCACGGAACAGAGTTTCAGGGCCGAAGCTTGACCGTGAACGAGGCTCGGCGGTATGCCGATGATTACACACACGACGAAAGCCTGGCATTCCGTAAGGCTGTTGATGATCTGCGGAAACTGGCCGAAACGGGCGACCCTGAGGCGGCGCGAGAGCTCGCGGACGTTCTTGCTTTCCCAGCTCCCTACTATGATCCACAGGCGGCGTACAAGTGGTACTACATTGCACTGTCACAGCAGGGCTACACGGTCGACTGGAAAGACCACAATCACACGCCCCCGCACTACTGTGGCCCAGTGGGGGACTTCCGGAATGAGTCCCTCGTCAGCGACTTAGTGGTCACTCTTGGTTGGGACCGAGTCTGGCAACTCGACAAAGAGGCAGAACATTGGATGGCGCAGCGGAACCTAATCAATTGCTGCACCTGACTGGGCGCAGCATGTGAGCGGTGGCGTTAGCCAGCAAACCATGAACTACCAACTGCTCATCCTCACCGCATGGCTCTTGACCGCGGTCGTTGCGGGCTGCGGCCAGTCACATCTCGACGACGATCGCGCGCAAGCCGACGTTCCGGCGCGGCAGTTGGACGATGCGACCTTCAATGCCGGACTCGATCCGACCGACGAGCGAATCATCGCTTTTGTAGCATGGCTGAAGCGCAAAGGCGTTACCCTCGAATACGCGAAGAATGCCGATGACGACGGGGGGTGGTGGAGGGTCACCCAACCGCACTCCTCGGATGAGTACGATGTGGTATTCAGCATCCGCAGCTTTCCGTCTTGGGCGTCGGAAGAACAGATGCTTAAGGCTCTCGACGTCAATCTGGCGTACATGCTCAACGCTTCTACGCGACTCGCAATGTCCTATGCCGGTGTCAGCGGGAATCATCCGGATGCAGCACTTCCTAAATCCGATGACGAATTGCCCAAGGTCAGCGGCTTGCCAATCACAAAAGCGGTTGAGGAATTGTTCAAGGAGTACGAAGCCGGCTAACAATGCGATGCACGTGCGTACTGGAGTCCGCGCTCTTGCAGGCAAGCGTTCGTCAGGCCGATTCCCG
Organism: uncultured Pirellulaceae bacterium; assembly: GCA_964519825.1. Lineage (GTDB taxonomy): Bacteria > Planctomycetota > Planctomycetia > Pirellulales > Pirellulaceae > CAZFLF01. The sequence goes on from CAZFLF010000173.1 coordinate 1,111, forward strand.
TGGCAATGCTTTTGGCTATGTGCCAGCGGGCTTTCCGACTCGGCGCGTGACGGATCGCTTGCCGCCTTGGATCATGTTGCCGCAGACATTCGTGAGCTGGTAAGCTGCACGCCGAAAGACTTCGCGGGCAATTGAATCCGCAGAGGCAAATCCCCCACGAAGTTGGCTAAGTCCGAGGCACGATGTAATTCGTCTGAGTAAAGCCGGATAGATTGCAATACGTTCGGCATGAGGAGGCGGATTGAGCCCAGAACATCAATCGATTGAACCGAAGCTAAATCTGGCACTGTCCCGCTAGATCAACCACGTTTCCGTAACCGTCGGTCGCAAAAGCTCTTTCAGTAATCCGAGGTTTTTTCGGTTCGATGGACATTGCTGCTGTCACTCCCGTTTATAGCCAGTGGTGGGTTGCTGGTCTTGATCCTCGTGGTGTCGTTGTTCCATACGTTCTAGTGGTGTCCAACTAGTCGGGTGCGATTGGCGAAACGTCCTGGGGAGTGCCGCTATCATCGTCCTCGGTGTCAGGTGGAATGGACTACGGGCTGGTCCGAAAACCCGCCGCCACCCTAGCTGTAGCCGCTGCACGTGACCGGTGCCGACCGACCGGTTTCGCGCGACCGAAAGCACTTGCAGCGGCCCCGACAGATGAGCTGGGTCGTTAGGTGGCCCAAACAATGTCAAGCTACAGAATCCGATCCGCAATTGTTGGAATCGTCTGCCGGAACTTGGCGTACCTCTATTGCTGTGGTGGTCCGGCTTCGCGAACCACTGCGCCGTGATCGTCGCTTAAGATCAGCAACGCGAAGCGATCGACGTTATCCAGGTCGTTTGTGTTCAGCGAGCCGTACTCGAATCGCCCGCGGAGGTCGGTATACCCGTCCTTATAGAACCGGACGGAACCATCCTTCATGCGGGCATAAACTTTGACGTACACCTTTGGCAACGGTTTGCCGGGATTCGCCGTCACGGCGCGCACTTGACCGTAATTCTCCTGCACTTGCACGGCCAGCGAGTTGGCATAGTACGGTTTCGATTTGGTCTGACCGCCGCCGCTGATTTCCACGAGCACGTTGCTGCTGCGCAGTTTCTCGGGTAAGTCGAATGCAACCGTCGACTGGTTCTTGGGCAGGTCCATTGCCTGGGTCACATTCGGTCGGATGTGCGCGAATTGGCTCGCTTGAGTCTGCACGAATGGGTTGCGGCTGAAGAGCAATTCAATGTCCATCAAGTAGTAGTTGATCGTCACGTGGTCGAGATTCTGGTACCGCAGTGCGACCTTTTGCGACTCGACCTGAAAGTCGAGGCTCGGTTCGGTTGCGGCCAATCGTGTTTGGACTTGTCCGCGATTCTCCTTGTCGAGGACTTCGGTCGCGCCCCCCTGTGCCTCATCAATCTGCTTCGCAACAACCCCGAACGCATTCCGCCAGCGGTCGACCGGATGGTCGGCGTAGCGGGCCGCGATTTGTTCGGCGGTCTCCAGATCGGAATGGCACAGGCTCAAGTACGCGGCAAAGTAGTCGTACTGCATCCGCGTCGCGAGTCGCTCGGCGTTGACCTGCTTGAAGAAGCTGGTCGCGTCGTCGATCCGATCCTGGAGCAGCAGGTAATAGGTCACCGCCAGCCGGTCGTCATCCGTCAATTCGCGTTTGTACCCCAGCACCTTCAACAAGCGGTGATACTGCTCGGCAAATCGATCGTTCAGAATCTGACGGCGGCGGCCAAGCTGATGGGTACGAGCATTCACTAACGGTGAGTAGTCGAGCTGCTGGTAAGTGTGGCGGTCCACCGGATCGATTGTCAGCAGCGGACTGTCGATGTACTCGCCGCACTGAGCCACAAACTCATTCGCATGTTGCAGGAACTCGCGAACCGCCCCGACCGCGTTGTGCTTGATCCCATAGGACCACATCGTGTGGTTGTAGGCATGCCGCTGGCTCAGCAATTCGACGACAGTCAAGAAGTGCTTCTCATCACGCATGCGGAACGCGATCTTGTCGAGGTTCAGGCGTTGCAGGTTGGCGTTGCGGAGGAACGCCACGACCTGTTCGTCGGTCCCTTGCTGCGAAATGTACTCCCACGATTCGCGGTCGATGCGGCTCAGCTGCTCGACGACGTTGAGCGCAAACGGCTCGACGTGCGCGAGTAACTGTTCATTCTTGGAAATATGCACCGGGTAATGCGGATACTTGCCCGCCGCTGGGAAGTAGAAGAAGTACTCGATGGTCTGCGTGCCAAATGGCGGCAACTGGATGTTCAGTCCACGAGTTGCTTCACCGCCGCTGACCGGGATCGCGCCGACCGGGATCTGGGTCAGCACATCGAGCTTTTGCGGCGAAGAGGTCGGATTGGTCACGACCACCTGGCAGCCATAGACCGTATAGACGAGGAATTCTTCCGTGACGAACTTGTCCAGTTGCTCATTGTTGACGTGTCGGTAGCGGTCGTTGGCTTGGAAGAAATTCTGGCTGGCGAGAATCGGCGACCGCTCTACTTTGTCGGCTGCGGCTCGTATTTCTTCGTGAAACACGACCAGCGGACTGGCGGCCTTCAAAGACATACGGATTTGCTCGAACTTCGTTTCATGCTTGCCAGCTTCAAATGGCAAGTCCAAGAGCGCGAGTGCGAACATCATCTCCGTGAAGTTGTGCGACGCGTCCGCGAAGTTGGTCGAATAAAACGGCTTCTTCGCGACAAGATCATGCGCGGCGTAGTCACGCCAAAAACTGTTGACCGTGACCAGTTCGGCGTTTTGCTGCTCGATCAGCAACTTGAAGTAATTGTTCTCGGCCCACTCCTGCGTCTTATCGACCTGTTCGAAGAGTTGCCGCACTCCTGTGCGAGCGTCAGCATCGCCGAACAGGAAATCGACCCGTTTTTTGGCTTCCGCGCCGCGAGACAGTCGCCGAAGAGCGACACCAGCTCTTTTCTTTTCGGCCTCTTGCTGATCACCGGCCGCCGAACGATCCTCAGGGTCGCTTGGCTTCGCTTCCGGCGCAGCGGGTTCTGATAGGTCCATCGACTTGTACTTCGAGCGAGCGCCGTCGGCAACGCCTCCAAGCCCTCCGGCATTTCCCCCCATGTCACGCGGTTCAGCTGCCCAAGTGTCTGGTTTAATGGCGAGCTTAATTTCGTCACCAAGCCGTTCAAAGTTGGCCAAAGCGGCGCCTGCCGCAGTTTCGCGTGTTTCCAAGGCACTACCGCGAATCGCAGTTCGGAAAAGTAGGTTGGACCGCTCGATGTCCGTGGGAAGAAGATCGAACGCGTCACGAATATGTCGCCGGCCGTGTTCCGAGTCGGCCGCGATGCGCTGGGCGAGCAGGATTCGTTCGACCGTGTTCAGCTGCTCGTAGGCCCACGGATCGAGTTCGGCTTCCAGGGGCAACCCGAGCAGCCAGCGATCCAAGAACGTCTTGCCTCGCTTGTTCGCCAGGTAAGGCTTGATCACGGTGGCGAAGAACTTGGGATCTTTCTTGAAGAGGAAGAAATTGAGCTCGTGGCAGGCGTACTTGGAATAATGAGTGCGTTGTTCTTCGGGCTTGAGTCTTGGCCAATTCACGACGAATCCGAACTCAAGCAATTTCGGATCGCGGCTGAGGGTCATGTACAAACCGTAGACTCGGGCCAAACTGTCGTAGGTCTCGAACTTGGACGTCAGGATGTCGGCCAGTTCGAATGTCTCTCCCGATGGAACGACGCTAGTGCGTTTTTGCTGCGTGAAGTGCTTCTGCGGATCAAGTCCGTTCGCTAGTCGCAGGTCCCGGAACTTCATCGGCTGCTCCGGCAGGGAAACACTGCGGTATGCGGTACTAACCGGATCAACGGCCACGAAATGCAGGTGCTGGTGCGCGCCAAGTTGCTTCCGTGGAATAACGACGAGCCCCTTGTCATCCGGCACGAGGTTGGTCACCACCACCGAAGACTCACCCAGGAAATCGAGATTACTTTCGACGGGTGTCTCCACGATCAGTGAAAGATTCGAGGGAAATGATTCGATCTTGCCCCCCCCGCCCGCATCGGTCCACGGAGCGGGTGCGGCAGGGGCGAAGTCGGTACCGGCTTGCGCATCTTGCTGGGCCGTTTGCGTCGTGCGCACGGCCCACGGGTTCAACAGTACGCTCGGGCGATCGAGCATTACGCCGGGAAATTTCTTGGCAGACTTGCGGTCAAGGATGTAGCGGTATTCGTCGCCGATATTGCGCCCCGCGACGTACAGCGACTCGATCGGAGCGGGAATAACCCAAATCGGTTCCGAATCGACGATGCGGCCGAAATCCCCGAACGCATCGAATTCCGGCTCGTAGCGCGTGGCGAAGACATGCAGCCGAGCGAACTTCGTGGCGTTGTGTAAGTGGATGCGCACGGTGTCCTTGTCCGTTTCGACTGCCGCAATGCTTACGGGATTCCGCCCCCGCAGTTCCAAGTTTCGCACTTGCCCGAGAACGTAGGTATCGCACAACTCGCCCGCGGCAAACCGCAACGTGACGTGCCGGTCAGGCCGCTTCAGCCACAGGTCGTAATCGCCCGGTCCAAGTTTCTTTGCAACCAGCATTCCATTTTCGACTGTAAGATTCTCGAAGCGGTCCGTAACGAACGTATTGCCGCGGACTTCGAGCAACGACACTTCCGACCGTTGCAACTTGGCCCCAACGAACGGCACTTCGATGGTCTGGCCGGCAACACCGTGCAGCGATCCGTGATACGAATGTTGGTCGCGGCTGAGAGGCCAGGTGTGCGCCGTTCCTTCGGGACCGGTTGCGGTCACCGACGCGATGTCCACAAGCGAACCGAGATGGATTCGGCCGCGTGGGTCGCTCTTCAACGTTAAATTGACCGGTGAACGAAAATCGCGGTGTTTGATCTGGAATTGGACCGCCCGGTCGGGCTTCGGCTCGCCGGTCTTCCCCAGCAACTCGACCACATATCCGTCGTCGATCTTGGCCAAGTACAAGTCTTCAACCTTGTCCGATTTGTCGATCGAATTTAGCGCGAACGACGCATTTGCAGACAGATCGATTTTCTTGTTCTGACTTAGATTCTGGACCTTGGCGGTAAGCGTGAACGTAATGGACGCGAGCCGTGCCGGAGTCTGAAACTCAAACGTCGCTTCGCGATCCTCGAACAACTCGAACGGCGCGACCTCTTTCGTTGTCAGCACGCCGTCGTGATCCTGCGAGAGAATCGTCAGCCGCACGTCTTCCAAGACCGAGAGCGTGACGGGAATACCGTTCAGTGACAGTGCCGGGCGGACGATCACTTCCGCAGTGCGCCGCGCCAGCAACGATTCACGATCAACGTGAATGCCGGCGGCCAGCGAGTAGTTTTCGGACTCCTGCTGGAAGGTATCGAGCGAACAAAGGGGGGAACCGGTCTGGGCCAAGACGACCTTCTGTGGGCCAGGCTTGTCGGTGAACGGCACGACGATGCTGCCGTCTTTGCCCGCCGTGTATTCATGACCGGCCAGCCACAGGGTCGACTCTTTCACGTTCTGGTTGCGATCGTCCAAGATGGTGAACACATGCCCCGCGGTGCTGGTTCGTACTAGATGCCGCAAACTTCCCTTGCGTACGACCACGCGGCTGCTCATGCCGTTGCCGATGAAGTCGATCACATACACGCCGGGGCGAGCCAGCGATGGAAACTCGAAATGCCGTCGCACACGCCGCAGCGGTGGCTCGGCATATTCGAATGTCTGCTCGTCGTTCGCCACCAGGCCATCCAGGTTGATGTTGGTGTTTACTTCGACCAAGTTCTGGCGATAGAAATTTCGCGTATTGATTTCGAATACTTTGACGATCAATTTGCCGACGTTCTTCACCAATAGATCGACGGCGACCGGTTCCTCGGCACCGAATTGATGGCGGTTGGTGGAAACGAAATCGAGGTCGATCCGTTCCTTGAGAGCCTGGTACTGTTCCGGTGGCAACAACGAGTACCATTGCTCGGGGTTGCCCAGACCGTTGACGATTTTCGTCTCGGCGAAGATGTGCCGCAGGTAGACATCGTTGATGAACGGTTCGTAGGGCTTGGTTGTGTTCTCGTCGACGAAAAAGTGCTGCAGGTATTCGCGCACCAGCGGTTCGTCATTTCCGATCGGCCGCAAACCGGTTAGGCCGCTGAAGTCTGCGTTCAGGTCGGCCGTGAAACGGCGACTCTCTTCGAGTTGCACGAATGCCGTCGCGAGGTAGCCGGCGTTGCGCGGCAGTCGTACGTAGGTCATGAATCGCTCTTTGTCGTACAGCCCCTGCTCGCGGTCATGGGCGAGACGGTGGTAAAGGACGTGAGCCTTGAGTGAGTTATGCACCGGAGCCAAACGTGTGATGAACGACCAGAGGCGATTGAGGTACGCGTCGCGTTCCTTGACGTCGCGCCGCCAGTCCACATCAGCCTGCGGTGTGAGCTTGGTCAGGTACGTCTGCACGAAGTTCAGCTGGTTGAGCAGATCGGGTTTCGTCCGCAGGCATTCGTCCAGTTCCACGATCAGCAACTGACGGTGAATGGGATGGGAGCCGAAGCCACCGCTGTTTTGATAGTTCAAATCCTCGACGACGAGTTTCGGCAGCGGGACATAATCCGGTCGCTGCAGGCGCTGCAGCAGATTCCGGCGGCGATCTGGATCGAGCGGTCGGGTCACAAGCCAGTCGAGCGCGGAGTCTTCAAAGCCGTCGAGGTTCGTGAAGCGACTCAACGCGTCTTGGGCGAGCCGTTCTTGGCCGATCAGTTGGTCGTCGAGTTCACTCGGCAGGTTGGGCTTCTCGCCAAGATTCTCGCGCTGGTGAGTGAATTCCAGATTCATGTGCCGCCGAATCGTATCCAACGATTGCTGCGGATTCTTTTCGTAGGTCAACAGGGCTTGTCGCAATTGAATCTCAACGACACGCGGCGTGTTGCCATAGCGAGTGATCGATTGCTGCAGCAGTTCGCCAACCTTGTCGAACTGCTGCATCTGTTGCAGTTGCAGGCAGTGGTAGTAGTAATAGTCTTCGGAGCCGGGAATGAGTTGCTGCAATATTGCGGCGCGGTTGGCTGCCAGGGAAAATTCCTCGATGAAGCCGATTTCTGCTCCAGCGGCACTAATTGCCAATGTCCCGTACAGACATGCCATCAAACATGAGCGTTTACACATCAAAATTGCTCCTTAGCTGAAATCGCCGTTTGCCGCTGGACTTGCAAGAATACCGCGCATTTGAGCTGCTGGATCGTGGGTAAGACGAATCAACGGTAGATTTGGTTTTCCCTACAAGCCAGACGCATCGACGACTTGTAGCGCAACCGCTCGTCCGTCAAGACCAGGGCATGTTATGAATAGGTTGAACTAAGCACTTCGCGGAAGATCAAGAAGTCTCGGACTCGCGGCGAGGTGGCGCGTTGCCACGTGTACTTGTCATTGCCATCGCGCTGCGGAAGCGATTAGCGGTGGCGGATGCTTCTCCTACTCGCGAACCTCCCGACAGATGGCACGTGAATCGGCACCTCGTCATGATTGTCCCGTCCGATTCCCACTGGCTCGTTGCAAGGCCAAACAGGCTCCCAGTCCGGTCATGTTGAACTCCCGCAACTTCCACCAGCACATCCGCCACGATCCGTGCTCTTTGGGCCACCTCCGCATCATCCAATCAAGTTGTCGCAGGCATTCCTGAGCTGGTACGCTGCTCGGCGAAAGACTTGGCGGGCCATGGAATCCGCGAAGGCGCATCCCCCGCGAAGTCGGTCTCAGCACACTTTTCCCGTCTGAAATAGCAACTCGGATTCGCGTTGCACCCGTACGGAGGAGAAACCTCATTAAACGCACGAACCTACGACTACCTCTCAACCGCCGCCGATTTCTAGGAACCGCCGCCGCGGTCACGGTCGGCGGCTTGCTGAGCCCTGGCATCTCCAGGCTGCGCGCCGCCTCCGTTACCCGTGAAACTGACCACTTCTGGTGTCGCCTCGCGCCGGAAGGGCCCTACATCGATTCGCAGCGCGACCACAAGGCCTTCGGATTCGGCGAGGGGAAGGTTTTTCTGTCGGAGGACAATGGTCAGTCCTGGGCTCACAGCGCGGCGTTTCCCGATGCGGAGAGCATTACCTTCAGCTGCCTTTTGAAGAACGGGAATATCCTCTTCGCCACGCGCGAGAAACTGTTCCTGAGCACCGACAATCTCAGGACGCACCGCCAGATTATTGTCAGGAATCGCGAGGGCGACGATTACCTCCCGCACACGCCGCAGAAGCCGGATCAGCCCGGCTGGTATTTCCATCCGCTCGACGGCGTTCACACTTGGGACATCGACGGCTCGGAAATGCTCGTGTGGGGAAACTACTGCAACGTGCTCGGCGGGCCGGTGCCGGTG
>CAZFLF010000174.1:0-9441 GCA_964519825.1 uncultured Pirellulaceae bacterium
TATCCCGATCAACTCGCCGGCTGCGGGATTCCGCTAGAAGGCCGCATTCTCGCCGTGGCCGATGCCTACGATGCGATGACTAGCGACCGGCCGTATCGTCCCGGCATGCCGCAGGAAAGAGCCGAGGCCATTCTCCGCGCCGGCGCCGGAAAACAATGGGATCCGGAAATGATCGACGCCTTCTTCCACTGCATGCCCGATATCCTGCATATCAAACAGACCTATCAGCTGCGAACTCCCGACCAACGCGAACGGGCCACGGCACCCCCATCGCAGCCAGCCTAGGCTCTGTTTCAAAAGTCGTACGATGGCCTTCCAAGGCCGTCGCCAACTCACACAAACCGGTCCAGGACGGCCTCGGAATGCCATCCTACAAAGGCGCAAAGTGACTTTTGAAACAACGTCTAGTTGGACAGCGCCAATGGCAGGATCAGGTCACGATCAATTCGCCTCGCCCTAGCCGACGCGCGAAACCGCCACCTATAATCGGGTTGTCGGTTTGAGAACACTTGAAAGCCACAGCGCGTGGGGTGCCGAATGCCGGTCGAAATGAAACTGTCGCGGATCATTATCAGCGAGATCAACGAACAGCAAGTTATCTACCTCAAGGAAGTCGAAGGTCCGCGACAATTTCCCATCTTAATTGGCCTGTTCGAGGCCACGAGCATCGACCGCCGCGTGAGGTCGGAAAAGATTTCACGTCCGCTAACGCACGACCTGCTGGTCACCATCGTCGAATCGCTAGGCGCTGAGTTGGATAGCGTCGTGATCTCCGAGCTGCGGGATCACACGTACTTCGCCAAGCTCCGCATTCGGCACAACGGTGATCTTTTGGAAATTGACTCGCGGCCCTCCGACGCGATTGCGGTCGCGGTCACTTGCGCTCCGCACTTGCCGATCTATGTCGCGGAAGAAGTACTGGACGAGGCGTTGGAAGAATGACTTGGAAGAATGACTTGGAAGAATGACACCGTGCGCGGCGCTCTCGTGTGCCGCAATCTCTCCTTGTTCCCGTCTGACTTGACGCCGCTGACCTCGCGCGGCTTCCAGCCTACTTGACTTGTTTTCAATGCGGCGGATATTCGAGCGTTCATTCGGACTCGTCGACGGCCAGGCGCGTGCTCAGGACAAGTCAGGGACAGCCAGTTCAAGCACACGCAGCCAGTCAGGCACAAGTAATCAGTCAGCTCGTACGCAGTCGTTCAAGTCATACGTCGTCACTCAAGTCACATGTAGTCGATATTGTTTTTGACACAAGCGGAGGAGCATTATGGGTCGCGCCAAGATCACGATCGTGGGAGCCGGCAATGTCGGCGCCACTTGCGCTCACTGGTGCGCGTCGCTGGAACTCGGTGACATCGTGCTAGTCGACATTCCGGCAACCGAGAACATGCCCAAGGGCAAAGCGCTCGATCTGATGCAGTCCGGGCCGATTATGGGCTTCGATGCCAACATTGTCGGCGCGACCGAATACGGTCCGACGGCGAACAGCGATGTCGTGGTGATAACCGCCGGCATCCCGCGTAAGCCCGGCATGAGCCGTGATGATTTGCTCGCCACCAACGCGAAAATCGTCAGTGCCGTGGCCGAACAGGTAAAACAGACCAGTCCCAACGCGGTAGTAATCGTAGTGAGCAATCCGCTCGACGCGATGGTGCAACGCGTCCAGCAGGTGACGGGTTTTCCGCCCGGTCGCGTCATCGGACAGGCGGGCGTGCTCGACACCGCGCGCTATCGCACGTTTTTGGCCATGGAATTGGGGGTGAGTGTGGAGGACGTTTCGGCGCTGCTCATGGGAGGGCACGGCGACACCATGGTTCCCATGCCAAGTTGCACGTCCGTCGGCGGCATTCCAGTTCTGCGATTGCTCAGCAAAGACCGACTGGAGCAGATCGTGCAGCGGGCTCGTGATGGAGGGGCGGAAATTGTCGGTTTGCTCAAGACAGGTAGCGCTTACTACGCTCCCGCGGCCGCCACGGCACAAATGGTCGAAGCCATCATCCGTGATAAGAAGCGATTGATCCCCTGCGCCGCTTATTGTGACAAGGAATACGGCGTCGGCGGATTCTATGTCGGCGTGCCGGTCATCCTGGGTTCCAAGGGGGTCGAGAAGATCATCGAGTTGGAACTGAACGCGGAGGAACGCGCGGACTTTCAAAAGAGCGTCGAGGCCGTGAAATCGCTCGTGCAAACGATGACCAAGCTCATGGCCAGTTGAGCTCCGCTAGCAGCCGACGCAAAGTTCGCGCGAGCTGCGATTGACTTTTCAAGAACGCTGTCTTACAACGCGGCCTCTTGTTGATCCTGTCGTGTCTCGGCGGTGACTGAACCCTGAGCGGATCGAAGTGAGACAGCACCTAATCTGTAACCGAAAGAAATGTCTTCGCTTCGAGCATCCGCAGTGTTAGGCGGAACATGTCGCGATTTTCGCGGACAGATTTTCGCGGAAATCGGTCGGCCAGAAATTCTTCAATTCGCACACCGATGATTCCACGAGCGTTGAGGACGAAATGATTGTTCCACGCGGCAATCGAAATGTGCTCCAAACCGGAATACCTAGAGACTAATCATGAATCGACTCCAATTGTGGGATAAACCCCTCGCGATCTCGTCGCCGTTGTCGGTGCAAGTGGAAATGGCTCGGCTGACGAGCGGGGAGCGGCATGATGCTCCGCACGCCTTGTTCGCGCCTCTGCATTACGAACCCAATTACGCCTATCCGTTGTTCGTCTGGTTACACGGACCAAACGATGACGAACGTCAACTCCAACGTATCATGCCACTGCTCAGCATTCGCAATTATGTGGGGGTGGGACCCCGCGGAAATGTCCGGGTTTTGCACGGCCGGGCCGGATTTGGCTGGAACGATTCACCGGAGGCGATAGCTATCGCCGAACAGCATGTCTTCGACGCGATCGAAACTGCGCTGTCCCGGTATCACACCGCACCGAATCGCGTCTTTCTGGCCGGCTTGGAAGGTGGCGGGACGCTCGCTTACCGCGTCGCGGCGCAATGTCCGGAACGATTTGCTGGCGTGCTGAGCATTGGCGGCGCCTTCCCTTCCGCCGAAAACCCGCTTACTCGCCTGACCCACTTGCGGCCCGTCCCACTATTCGTCGCGCAAGGGCGCGATTCCGAACTGTATCCTGTCGACCGGTTGTGTGCCGACCTCCGGCTGATGCACTCGGCCGGGCTGTCCATCACGTTGCGGCAATACCCGTGCAGCGACGAACTAAACACCCAAATGCTGCATGACATGGATGCGTGGATGATGGAGATCGTGACCGGAACTCCAACGCAACCGCGACCGCCCGTCATTCCGTCCGCCGATTTGAACTAAGGTGGCCCTCGGCGGCCCGGACGATCTCAACTTACCGATATCGTTCGGCCACAATTGGGACCAAACGGCGTAAAAAGATGCGTCCCGGTGATCCGAGCATTCGGTTCACAGCAACGGTTCGGGACGGCACCGCGTCAAGACTCTGGGTGCAGATTGCTGGAATTGGCCGGAGATGCGGATATCATGCTGGCGAATGAAAGGATATTCCAGCATGAGAATCGTCTGCCGGGTCGTTGGTTTGGCGTGCCTATTCTCGGCGAGTCTCGCGGCCGCCGAGCGGCCCAATATCGTGTGGATCATCACGGAAGACATGTCGCCGCACTTCGGCTGTTACGGTGAACGCACCATCCAGACTCCCAACGTCGACCGGCTGGCTGCGGAAGGAACGCGGTTCTCCAACGCATTCGTAACCGCTCCGATCTGTTCGATTTCGCGATCCGCACTGATCACCGGCAGGTATCAAACCAGCATCGGCGCGCAGCACCATCGCAGCGGTCGCGGCACCGTCAAGATTCATCTGCCGGACGGAATCGAGCCGCTACCGAAGTTGTTCCAGCGCGCCGGCTACTGGACCTGCAACGGCGCTTGGCCGAGCAAACGGAAAGGAATTGGGAAGACCGATTACAACTTTGAATGGGACGACAAGATTTACGACGGCGCCGATTGGTCCGGACGACGCGCAGGTCAGCCGTTCTTCGCACAGATTCAGCTACATGGCGGCAAGGTACGCGACGGGAACAATGCTGCGACGGTCTTCGCACGCGAACTTGGTTCGCTAACGAAGCCTGATGATTTGCCGTTGCCTCCGTACTACCCGCGGACTCCTGGCCTACTCGCCGATTGGGCACTCACGCTTGACGCGTGCCGCCTCGCCGACAAACAGGTCGGTGAAATTGTCGCCCGGCTGGAGGGAGACGGGCTACTCGATACAACCGCGATCTTCTTTATTACCGATCATGGCGTCAGTCACGCGCGCGGTAAGCAGTTCCTGTATGACGAAGGAACGCACATTCCGTTCATTGTTCGCGGCCCCGGAATCTCGGCCGGTAAAGTTCGTGACGACTTGATCGAGCACATCGACATGGCAGCCGCGTCGCTGGCGCTGGCGGAGATCAACCTCCCGCAATCCATTCAGGGTCGCGACGTCTTGTCGGGGAGATACACCAAGCGCGACGCCACCTTTGCGGCGCGCGATCGCGCGGACGAAACGGTCGATCACATTCGCAGCGTGCGAACCGAGCAGTGGAAGTACATTCGCAACTTTCTGCCGCAACGGCCTCACTTGCAGCCCAACAACTACAAAGACCATAAGCCCTGCCTCGTCGCCCTCCGCCGTGCGCGCGATGCCGGCTTGCTCGACTCCGTGCAACTGCAACTTTTCGCTCCGACTCGTCCGGCGGAAGAGCTCTATGACCTGTCGGCCGATCCGTGGGAGATCCGGAATTTGGCGGCAGATCCTCCCCACGCGAGCACACTCGCTTCGCTACGGGCTCGGCTTGATCGTTGGATGGAGGAAACCAACGACCACGGACGAAAGCCGGAACCGACAGCCCAATACGAAAGCGACATGGAAGCGTATCTCGGCGGCAAGCCGGACGGACGGAATCCGGAAACCGAACGGAACATCGCGTTAATGAAACGCTGGGCCGCCGCAGGGAAATAATCTCGAATCAGTTCATTCAATTAGGAGTATCGCATGTTTCGCCTGTGTGTAGTTGCCTGCTCGATGCTCGCGGCTGGCGTTTCCGTCCACGCCGCTGACAAACCGAATGTTTTGTTCATCGCCGTCGACGATCTGAATCACTGGGTCGGGCACTTACATCGCAATCCCCAGACGAAAACGCCTCACATCGACCAGCTTGCGAAGCTCGGCGTGACCTTCACGCGATCCTACTGTGCGGCGCCTGTCTGTAATCCATCACGGGCTGCCTTAATGTCGGGACAGCGGCCGGGCGAGACGGGGGTCTACGATAACGGCCAGGATTGGAAGCCGGTTATCTCTCAGGAGAAGACTCTCACCACGCAGTTCCTGAACGCTGGATACAACGTGTTTGGCGCAGGAAAAATCTATCACGGCAGCGCTCATCGCGATGGCGAATGGTCCGAATACTTCGACCGCACCGGAGGGAACAATCTCAAGTTGCATCCAGACGCGAAGAATGATGGCGTGGATGGGATCAAGTTCGGACCACTCGATAACGAGGATGCCGACATGCCTGACTACAAAACCGTCAGCTACGGACTGGAGAAGCTCAACGCTAAGCACGACAAGCCATTTTTCCTAGCCATCGGACTGGCCAAACCGCACATGCCGTTCAGCGTACCGAAGAAGTACTTCGATCAATTCCCGCTCGAGTCGATTGAACTTCCGCCGCACCGCGAAGGAGATCTTTCGGACGTTCCGCCCGCCGGTGTTCGCATGGCGAAACCGACGGGGGATCACGCGGCCATCTTGCGATCAGGTCGGTGGAAGGAAGCCGTCCAGGCGTATTTAGCATCGATCGCATTCTGCGATGCCATGGTCGGCCGGCTCATGGACGGATTGGAAAAGTCGCCTTATCGCGACAACACAGTGATCGTTTTCTGGGGAGATCACGGCTGGCATCTTGGTGAGAAAGAACACTGGCGAAAATTCGCGCTGTGGGAAGAAGCGACACGTGCGCCCATGATCTGGGTCGCGCCCGGCATCACGAAACCCGGCGGCGTCTGCGACCGGACCGTAGACTTCATGAGCATTTACCCGACACTCTGCGATTTGGCCGGCATCTCGATTCCGAGTCATGTCAAAGGGGCAAGCTTGCAGCCGCTGCTGACCGACCCAAAGGCGAAATGGGATCAACCCGGCATCACGACGTTCCACAAGGACAACCACGGTGTGCGGACAGAAGGCTGGCGGTATATCCGCTATGCGGATGGCGGCGAAGAACTTTACGACGAGACGGCTGACCCGTACGAGTGGACGAACCTCGCCAGCGATCCAAAACATTCAGCACGCAAATCCGAGATGGCGAAGTGGCTGCCACGGGAAAACGCTCCCGAACTGCCGCGCGGCGATGCTGGATCCAAGACCGCACCGAAAAAGAAGCAAGGAAAGCTCAAGAAGGCGGTGGATAAATTGAAAGCGAAGACAGGCTGATTCGCGCCACTTTCATTGCGAGTTCACTCGCGATGTTGGAAAACACGCCGGACCAGTTCAAACGTTCGCGTTGGTGAAATAGACGCAGCGTCGGGTACCACGGCGAATCGGAACGTTCGAGAAGCCAGCGCCAATCCGGGACGAAGCTGGTCGGAACCCACACGTCCACACCGAGCGCGCCGGCGAGATGGACGAGGACCGTGTCACACGAGATGACCAGATCAAGATTCTGGATAATGGCTGCGGTGTCCATGAACGGCCCGGCCGCTCGGTCCAGCTCCGCCCCAAAATCGAGAATCGAAAATCGTTCGCGCGCAGCCGGAAGCTGTTCGCTGCCGTAACCCTGCTGCAAACTGATAAGCTGCACTCCGGGAATCTGAGCTAAAAGTTCGAAGTGCCGAAGCGGCATGGAACGATACCGGTCCGCCGCATACTTCGGATTGCCCTGCCAGCCGATCCCGATCTTGAAACCAGGAATCGCGGCTAGCCGCTCGCGCCAGTGCGATACCAGCGGCTCGTTCGCATTCAGATACGGGACTGTATTTGGAATGAATTCGACCGAGGGGGATAGGAGTCGCGGCAGTGACATGAGAAAGCAAAACAAGTCGTGCGGCGGAAACGGAGGGCGCAAAGGAATGAATTGGTCGACACCAGGGCATCCAGCCAGGATACCCAGGAGTTCGTGCTGAACCGCCGCAATCACACGTGCACCGTTTTTCTGCACCGATTCCGCGTAACGAATGAATTGTAGTGTGTCTCCCAAACCTTGCTCCGCGACCAGCAGCAAGGTCTTGCCCGTGATCAACTGCCCGGTCCACTCCGGAGAATTCCGGGGGTAGACATCGGGAGCGATCCCCGGTACTTTCCGCCGCCACTCGAACTCTTCCCAGCCTCGCGCATAATCGCCCTGCGCCAGCATGAGCAACGATCGATTCCAGTGCGCCTCGGCATAGCCGCACTGAAGCGCAATTGCCTGCTCATAAGCCACCTGTGCTTCAGTGAATTGCCCGAGGTCCTTGTGACAACCTCCCAGATTCAAAAACAATTCCGCCCGTACTGGTGGCAGCTTGAGCCCGCGCTGCAAAACATCGATCGCCTCGATATGTCGCTCAGTGTGGCGTAATGCGTTGCCGAGGTTGATGTAGCTGTCGACGCAGTTTGAATCACGTGCAATCGCCGAACGAAAAACTTCAACGGCTTCGTCGCGGCGGCCTAACTCCAACAGCGCACTGCCGAGGTTGTTGCAAGCCAGGATAAATCCGGGATCGATCTCGATTGCACGACGGAAATGCGTGAGCGACTCCTCGAAAGCGCGTTGGCGAAACAGCATGTAGCCATAGTTGCTGTGCGCATCGGCAAAAGTCGGTGCCAGCCGCGCCGCCTGTCCAAAAGCCACCAAGGCCTCCTGAATCTGCCCGCAAAGCTGCAACACGTTGCCGAAATCGTTCCAGGCGTCTGGGTCATTCGGACAAACGCGAACCGCCTGCTCAAGCAACTGTGCCGCAGTCCGCTGATCCCCCTCGTCGTTGGCAATCAGCCCGGAAAGATGCAGTGCTCCCGACTCGTTGGGATTGATCGCCAGAACCTCTCGGCAGATTCGGCGGGCTTCCTCCGGCTCGCCGCGGTCATAGCGGACGATGGCATCAGTCAAGAGTGTGTCAATCTTTTGCTGAAGACTCATCCCATGAATCTATTGCATTTCTCATTGCATGATTGAAACAGATCTATTTAGCGGATGAACGGTGGACGTTGAGAACCAAGTTTGAAACAACCGGCGGGACATTGCAACAACATCACAACGTAAGATCGCGTTGCGGACAACGCGGCCACGGGGCCCGGTCGCTCCGCGACCGGAAGGCCGAAGCACCAGCAGTTTTTGACTTTCTTGCGAGCTTTCGACATGAAACGGCTCATTCACTTTTCACCAGTCCTGTGCCAACAGCCATGGAACTGGCCGGAATCATGAAACCGCCAGCAGTAGCGGCCGAACTGGCCATGCCGGAAACATGGGAAGGTTCAAGGGAAAAGGGGAGAAAAAGAACGCGGCGAGGAAAAAAGCACCAAACGGCTCGCTGACAGACGTGAGCGCCCAGATTGACGAGAAAACGGCCGTCCAATGGCATTATTCAGGTTTTACCGGGCTGCCAGCATTCCTACCAAGTTCTTAGGGGATGGCGACTTCCAGTGATTGTCGGAATTCACCAAAATCCTCGCAACACTTCGACGCTCGACGCGAGAATAGTCGTGTCAACACAACACGTCACTCAAACTCACAGTTCCAAAGGAGAAGACAATGGCAGGTTACATCAAGTTTGACGGGATCGACGGCGAATTTCAGGACAAAGACCACAAAAACTGGAGCGTTCTCGAATCGTTCAGCCAAGCGCTTCACAAAACCGGTGGCGGAAAGACAGGTTCAACTCGCCGTGGCGGCGACGTCCTGTTTGAAGACGTCCATGTTGGTAAGGAAGTGGATAAGTCGAGCCCAAAGATCGCCGAAGCAGTAGCCAAGGGGAAGGTTTTCGCCAAGGTCGAAATCCATATTACCGCTTCCTACACCGATCAAGGCCGCGTCACCTACTACGCCTACGAGCTGAAAAACGTGCAGGTTTCGAGCTATCAAGTTGGTGGAAACCCGGAGAGTCGGCCAACTGAACAGATGTCGCTGAACTTTGAGGAAATCAAAGTGACGTACACCGAGATGGATAACAAGGGGAGCAAGAAAGGGAACGTCGAATACACTTGGAAAGTGGAAGCAGGCGAGAAGTAGACATCCAACGGCTGGACTCTGCTCCGCCCAATATCGACGACAGCAAATGGAACCGGAGAGCGATCTCCGGTTTTTTTGTTGCGGTTACCGGGATGGCGGAAACTCCATTCAATGCGAGCAACTGATCACCGAACGGGCACTTTATTGAGTCCTGTATTGTAAAAGACGATCGCAGTTAGCCAGCCATCGTAACCC
>CAZFLF010000175.1:0-9433 GCA_964519825.1 uncultured Pirellulaceae bacterium
GGGGGGTTCGACCGGGTGTCGCCGTACCAGGCGGAAAATCCCAGGTTCCAAATCCCTGAACTTGAGCCGAAGACTTGACTATTTCTAAAAAACGAAAGTAAAGTTGAGATGTCGGTTGTTCGACCATTAAAAATAGAGTCTTCAGGCGGTGTCCGGTGATGGCGAGTTGCCTGGTTCATCGCCCGCGGAGGTTCAGACGGTGAAACCTGCCAGTACTACGTTACAACGTTATTTCACGGGCTTGGCCGAGTCGGTCTTTGAATCGCAACTCGGTGTCGCCGATGTCTCGTTGGTGGACTACATCAGCGATTTGCTGATGCGTTTCGCCCGCATCGACGCGGTACATCGGGTGCGGAATCTGAGCGGTCGTCCGATGACCGAAGTGGCCGAGATGCTGGGCGAGGCCAATGTTCGCATTGGTACTGCGCGTCGGGAAGTGCATCGCCATATCGGTGATTTCACCTTGTTCTGGGCGGGGGTCTATCCCGAAGCCCTCCGCGAGCTACGCAGTCCCACGAAGAAAGATCACTTCATCGACTACTGCGCACAAGGCAAACGAGCCTACTTCATCGCCAGCACCATCGACTCCAAGGAAGAGTCCGACGCGCCGTCCGCGGTTCTCGAACAGCTGAGTTCCCACTTCGAGATGTGCGCGTATGGTCTGCGGGAAGTGCGCCGCGAGTGGGAACGCCGTGACGACGAAGAGCTTCCGCGGCCGCTGCTGCTGGATTAAATGATGCCGGCTGGCTTGTACTTTCTGGGCAAATTTTCATTTCGCCCTTGGACATTCGGCGGCAACGATTCAGAATAGTCCGCCACCCACGGAGCTATTCGAAATGTCCCGCCGCAAGGAACGTCGCCCACAGCAGCGTCCGCAAATTGTTCGCCGCACCGAACCCGGCGCGTCACCCGGCACGATCGCACCGAACCCGGAGGCACGGCCGTCCTCCATTCAAGTAATCGCCTACGGTCCGGATAAGATTCTGGAAAAGCCGCTGACTTCGGTCGCGGAAATCACGCCGCTGTTGGAAGAATTTTCAGTCGTGTGGATCAATGTCGACGGATTGGGCGATCAAACGGTCATTGAACAACTCGGTGAAATGTTTGGGCTGCACCGACTGGCTCTCGAAGACGTCGTCAACACCCATCAACGTGCTAAGGTCGAAGCCTACGGCGATGTGCTGTTCATTGTCGCTCGAATGGCGGACATGAGTCGGCGGTCCAACACCGAACAGCTCAGTATGTTCGTCGGCAAGAATTTTGTGATCACGCTACAAGAAGAACCGGGAGACTGCTGGAACCCAGTCCGGAGTCGCATTCGCAACCAGGTCACCCGGTTGTGCAACGCCGGTCCCGATTACCTGGCCTATGCGCTGCTGGACGCCGTCATCGACGCGTATTTTCCCCTTTTGGAACAGATCGGTGAAGAACTCGATAAGCTGGACGAAGTCGCCGCCACCGGTCGCGGTGTGGCGATGACTCGCATCCACGTAGTCCATAGCGAACTGCTGTTCCTCCGCCGCGCGATTCGCCCACATCGCGAAGCCGTCGCCGAACTGGCCCGTGATTCGACGCCGGTCTTCACGGAACAGACCAAAATCTACTTGCGCGACTGCTACGACCACGTCATCCAGATCACGGATCTGACGGAAACGTATCGTGAAATGACGACCGATTTGCGGGAATTGTATTTGTCAGCAGTCGGACTTCGCACCAATGAGATCATGCGTGTGCTGACTGTCATTACCACGATCTTCATGCCGCTGACGTTCATCGCCGGCATCTATGGAATGAACTTTGACTACATGCCCGAGCTGCACTGGGGGTGGGGCTATGGCTGGGCGCTCCTCTTGATGGTCATCACCACGATCGGAATGCTCACGTATTTCAAGTGGCGGGGTTGGATGATGGCCAACAACGGAAAATCAAGCGACTAGTTATCGAGCGTTCCCTGCGGCGATTACCGACTCCAGACGGAACCTGAGCGGGCGAGATTGCAATCCATTTGAGTGATCGATGACAAATTTTGATCCTTCCCAGTACGGCTCGGCCGTCGCGAGCCTGCTACGGCGCGAGACTCTGCCTGCTTTGGGGCCGGGAGTCCCTGACCAGGCGGTCGAAGCTCGGCTGCGATTACTTTCCTTGCCCAAACTCTTCTCCGATCACGCCGTCGTCGATGACGACATGGCTCGGGCTTGCCTCGCCGGGCTGTGGTTGCTGCATGATTTCCTGGATGAATCCCACACCATCAGTCAGGAAATTAATACGACGACTGGCAGTTATTGGCACGGGATCATGCACCGCCGCGAGCCGGATTACGAGAACGCGAAATATTGGTTTCGTCGCGTCCGCCAGCATCCCGTGTTCGAGCCACTGTTGGAGAGTGTTCAGGCAGACAGCGATGAAAGTTTCAACATTCCGGAACTGACCGCGCTCCGCACGAAGCCAACTTGGGATCCGTTCCTCTTCGTTGATCTTTGCCAGCAAGCGGCGAGCGCGAATGGCCAACTAGCAACCGCTTGCCGCTCGATCGCACTGCGGGAGTGGCAGCTCCTGTTCGACTATTCCTTCCGTCAGGCGGTGGGGTTGGCTTCGATTTGAATTACCAGCACCTGGTGATTTCCGGCTCAACATTTCGCCAGTGCGCAGGTAGAATCAATGCCCTGCCTGATTGCCCCGCCTGGCCTTAAGCCTACCCGAGACCGCGATGCCTCGAACCCAAACTCCGGCGACTTTCTCCGCGTTCATTGGGCTGGCGTTTCTTGTCGTCACGACTGGAGGGCAAGCAGCATCACCCGACAGCATCACTTACGAGCAACACGTTCGCCCCATTCTGAAAGCGAATTGTTTTCAATGCCACGGCGAAGGGGCCGAACTGCAGGGCAAACTCGATTTGCGTCTGCGGCGTTTGGTTTTGACCGGAGGCGAATCGGGTGCGGCGGTGGTTCCCGGCGATCCGGAACATAGCCCCCTGTGGTCACGTGTTCGAGACGCCGAGATGCCGCCGGCCGAAGTCGAGAAAAAGCTGACCCCTGCCGAAGGGGACATCTTGCGCCGTTGGATCGCCACCGGGGCCAAGATGCTGCGGGATGAACCGGTCGATGCCGATCCAGATTCGTATCTGACAGAAGAAGAGCGAAACTTCTGGGCATTTCAGCCGATTCGACGAACCGCCCCGTCCCTGCTTATGGACTCGACTCCAGTGCGCACGGCGGTCGATCAATTTGTGCTCGCCCGGTTGAAACAAGAAAAGTTGACATTCGCACCCGAGGCGGAGCACCGCACGTTGCTGCGCCGGCTCTATCTGGACTTGCTCGGTTTGCCCCCCACACCCGATGAGACCGCCGACTTCCTACAGGATTCTTCGCCCGCTGCCTACGAGCAATTGGTAGATCGGCTGTTAGCATCGCCGCGCTATGGCGAACGATGGGGCCGGCATTGGCTCGACACGGCGGGATTCGCCGACTCGGAAGGTTACAACGACAGTGATGTGCTCCGCCCCGATGCTTGGAAGTATCGCGACTATGTGATTCGTGCGTTCAACGCCGACAAACCCTTCGATCGGTTCGTTCAGGAGCAGCTTGCGGGGGATGAGCTGATCGGGCGCGAACTGAAAGACCTGTCTCCTGAACAAGTCGAGTGGCTGACGGCGACCGGTTTCTTGCGCATGGCACCCGACGGCACTGGCGCGGGAAGCGCAGATCAAAACGTC
Source organism: uncultured Pirellulaceae bacterium (assembly GCA_964519825.1). Taxonomy (GTDB): domain Bacteria; phylum Planctomycetota; class Planctomycetia; order Pirellulales; family Pirellulaceae; genus CAZFLF01. The sequence continues at coordinate 3,713 of CAZFLF010000175.1, forward strand.
ACGCGCAACGACGTCGTCGCGAAGACGATCGAAATTGTCTCGTCGTCGCTGCTCGGCTTAACGGTCAGTTGCGCCCAGTGCCACAACCATCGTTACGACCCGATCACCCAAGAAGACTATTACGCACTGCGAGCTGTTTTCGAACCGGCATTGAACTGGAAGAATTGGATCGCTCCCGCCGCTCGGCGAGTTTCGCTCTATACCGATGCGGACCGCAAACAAGCCGCCGACGTGGAAGAGCGGGCCAAACAAATCGAAGCCGAGCGGACGAAGAAACAACAGGAGTTTATCCAACGCACGCTCGATAAAGAGCTGGCTAAGCTCCCGGCGGAGCTACATGATTCGCTGCGAGCTGCACGGGACACCGCGACGGCAAAACGGACCGCCGAGCAGAAGAAGTTGTTGCAACAGTATCCCAGCGTCAACGTCGACTCGGGTTCGTTGTACCTCTACGACAAAAACGCAGCAGACGAACTCAAGCAGATGGCGGACGAGGCGGGCAAGGTCCGCGCGGAAAAGCCCAAAGAAGAATTTGTCCGGGCGCTGTGGGAACCGGCAAATCAGCCGCCGCCGAAGACTTTTCTGTTTCACCGCGGGTTATTCGACCAACCCAAGCAGGAACTGTTGCCGCGTCCACTTCGCATTCTGGCCGCCGCCAATCTCGCCGATTTTCCCGTCGATGATCCTGCGATCCCGACATCCGGTCGGCGCTTGTCGTTTGCCAACTGGCTGACCAGCGAACGGAACCCGCTGACCGCTCGCGTCATGGTCAATCGCCTGTGGTTGCACCATTTCGGCCGCGGGCTCGTTGCCACGCCGAGCGATTTCGGTTTTCTCGGCGCTCGACCGTCGCATCCCGAATTGCTCGATTGGCTCGCCAGCGAATTCATCGCAGGTGGCTGGAGCGTCAAGCGAATTCAGAGGCTGATCGTCACCTCAACCGTCTATCGTCAAAGCTCTCTCCGCCGCCCCGACGCCGAGGCGATTGACACGGACAATCTTTCGTACTGGCGCATGCCGATACGGCGGATCGACGCCGAAACACTCCGCGACAGCTTGTTGGCGGCCGCCGAACGTCTGAACCTCCGCGCGTTTGGTCCCAGCGTTCCCGTTATGGCCGACAACGTGGGCCAGTTTGTCGTCGGAATCGAAAACCTGGACGCCGGTCGGCCGGGCGCGGTCGTGCCGCTACATGGCGAGGAGTATCGGCGCAGCGTCTACATCCAAGTTCGCCGCAGCCGTCCGCTCAGCGTGCTCGATCCCTTCGACTTGCCCCGCATGGAGCCGAATTGTGCCGCGCGGGCAACGTCGACGGTTGCGACCCAATCGCTGCTGCTCATGAACAACGAGTTCGTGACTGACTGCGCCGTCGAATTCGCCAAACGAGTGTTTCAGATCGCCGGGAAGGATGTTGTTGGACAAGTTCGAGTAGCGTGGCAGATCGCGTATGCCGCCGAACCGTCGCCAGCCGAGCTAGCCTCCGGCGTCCAATATGTCCTGGACCAGTCGCTCCACTACGCGACGCATCCGCCGGCTGCCGATGCCGCCAAGAAATCGCCTCCGCCGAAACCCGATCCGCAGCTTGAGGCGTTAACAACCATTTGCCACGCGCTGCTGAGTTCGAACCGATTCCTTTACGTCGAATAACACGGTTACGCGAGTTGGGTCGGGGGCGCATCCCGCGTTACAATGTCGCTTGCTCGAAAGCTGGTTGGTCCACTGTGTTCTGGAGTCAACACAATGTCTGCGGTTTCTTCCTACCAGGTCGAAGCTGAGCCGCTGGTCGCTGGCGATTGTTTGCCGCGCGAGCAGTTCCTGCGGCGCTGGGATGCGATTCCCACATTGAAGCGGGCCGAGTTGATTCAAGGGGTTGTTTATATGCCTCCGCCGCTAAGTGCTGATCATGGTGTGCACGACGGATTGATTGCAACTTGGTTGGGGAGTTATGCCGCGCGCACTCCAGGCTGTGAAGTCGGCATGAACGCGACTTGGCACATGCTTAATGATGCTCCTCAACCTGACGCCCATCTCCGCCTGGTAGGTAAGAGCGGAGGCTCTTGGGTAGAAGGGGGCTTCTTTCACGGCGCTCCCGAGTTAATCTCCGAAACGTGTCTTTCCAGCAGTTCGTACGACTTGCATCAGAAGAAATCGCTGTATGCGGCGGCTGGAGTCAAAGAGTACCTCGCCGCCATACTGCATACGCATGAGGTTCGCTGGCATCGCCTTTCCGGCTCCGAGTACCAGTTATTGCCGTGCTCGCCAGACGGAATTATTGAGTCCATTGTGTTTCCAGGGCTTTGGCTCAATGTCGTGGCATTGTGGCGACGCGACTCAGCGGGCGTCCTCGACACATTGCAACGGGGCCTGCAAACTCCCGAGCACGCCACTTTTGTCACGCAACTTGCAATGCCGTGAGTTTGGGCCGGCAAACAAAATGAACACTTCCTCCAACCGACCCGTCACGCGCCGCCATTTTTTTGGATCGAGCACCTTAAGCCTGGGCGGATTCGCGTTGAGTTGGCTCTTGGGACAAGGGCGTGCGCAAGCCAAACCCGCGAAGCCGGAACTGGACCGTCCGCACTTCACGTTGCAGCCTAAGTTGCCGCAACGCGAGCCGCGGGCGCGGGCCATGATCTCGCTCTGGATGCAAGGTGGGCCGAGTCAAGTTGATCTGTTCGACCCCAAGCCCGAATTGCAGCGGTTGGACGGCCAGCCGTTTCCCGGCGATATCAAATTCGACAACGCCGCGCAAGCCAGCTCAAAGATTCTCGGCAGCCCCTGGAAGTTCGCGCCGCATGGCGCCAGCGGAATGGAGCTGTCCGAGTTGCTGCCCCACACGGCCTCGATCGTGGATGACATCTGCCTGATTCGCTCGATGTCGACCGGCGTCAACAATCACGGGCAAGCAATTCGGGCACTGAACACGGGGCGCGTTCTGGACGGCCAACCGTCTCTCGGAAGTTGGTTGACGTACGGGCTGGGGACTGAGAGTCAAAATCTGCCGGCTTACATCGCGCTGATTGATCCGGGCCAGCTTCCGGTATTGGGCGTCGAGAATTGGGCGAACGGTTGGTTACCGTCACTCTTTCAGGGAACCGTAGTACGTCCGCGCGAGCCGCGCATTCTGAACCTCGCGCCGCCCGAGCGATTTGCGGGTGAGGTGCAGCGGCGTTACCTGGACTATCTCGGGCAACTGAATCGGGAACACTTGACGGCTCACGCGGGTGAACTCGATCTGGAGGCTCGCATCGCCAGCTTTGAACTCGCCGCGCGGATGCAGACCGCTGCGGCCGAGGCGCTCGATCTCAGCCGCGAGTCCGAGGAAACCAAGCGGCTCTATGGGATCGACGACCCCGCGACCGCGGACTACGGCGCGCGCTGCCTGATCGCTCGTCGATTGATCGAACGGGGCGTGCGATTCGTTCAAGTCTTCACCGAGAATCAACGCTGGGACCATCACAACGGCATTCGTACCAGCCTGCCGTCCGCTTGCAAAAAGGTTGACCAACCGTCCGCCGCGCTCATCAAAGATCTGAAGCGCCGCGGATTGCTCGATACAACCCTAGTCCACTGGGGTGGCGAGATGGGGCGCCTGCCAGTCATTCAGAATGACGCTGGCGACAAGAATGTCGGCCGTGACCACAACACTTACGGCTTCAGCATGTGGCTCGCCGGAGGTGGAGTTCGTGGCGGTTGCATTCATGGTAAGACCGATGAGTTTGGCCACAAAGCGGTCGACAAGATCGTCAACGAGCACGATTATCACTCGACGCTGTTGCACCTATTCGGTCTCGACCCAGCGCAACTCAGCTACAAACAAAATAACCAAGACCGCTCGCTCCTGGACGGCCAACCGGGACGCGTCATTTCCGAAATCTTGGCGTGACGGGACCGGGTTTCTTTTTTAGAATAGTAGTGAATTCACAGGTGATTCGATGAGTACTTATGAGACTTTACTTGCAGACGCCAGCCGGTTGCCGATAGGCGATCGAGTCCAATTGATCGAGGCACTTTGGGACACATTGCCGGATGACTCATTGCCACCACTATCCGCAGAGTGGGCCGCTGAAATCCAGAGGAGATCAGCGGAATATGATTCCGGTTCCGTTTCCACCGTTCCGTGGGAAGAGATTCGTGCTGAAGCAATGCGTCGCATCGGGCGCACGACCACCTAATGCTGCCGATAGACTATCTCCCCGGCGCTCGCAATGATTTTGACAAATCGTTTGACTGGTACGCAGAACGGAGCACATTGGCGGCCGAACGGTTTGCTAATGCCGTTGATGCTGGATTGATTCGAGTGGCTCAGAGGCCTTTGGCGTTTCCCTTCGTGGATCAGATCCACCAAGGCTGTCCGCTGAAGAAGTTCCCCTTTCGAATCATCTTTCGCGTTATTGATGACCGGATTTTGATTGTTGCGGTCGCTCACGCCAAGAGAAGGCCAAGTTATTGGGGTCAGCGGAGGTGAAGCCGCAACAAGCGATCTGGATTCAGATGATGGTTATAGATTGCGGGTGAAAGATGAACGACTCCGCTTAAATTGTTTGGGCGGTCGTGACCGGGTTGTCATCGTCCCGCCAGGCAGCGACCTCGGACAACCCTTCGACGGCGGTGGCAATTTGCAGCACGAGTTCCTCGGCGCGGGAGGCTGGAGCGCCCGTGTATTTGGCCAGGTGAATCATCGTTACGAGTTCACGGACCCAAGCCAGAGTATTGAGTAGGTCGTCGTGTAACCGGCCGCGAACGGCGCGGAGCCGAGCGATATTGTCGCGGCGCGCTCGGTCGCTGGCTGCAACGCGCTCACCGGGACTTTCCGCGAACGAGCTGGCGGGCGACTCCGCGAATGCCGGTTGGTCGAGCAGCTGATCGAGTTCGTGAATCTTCTGTGCCTGAGCGTGCCACGCCGCGCGGAGTTCGTCGAAGCGGAGTTGTTCCCGAGCCAACACGGCGTCGGACCAGCCATCGAGGCTACTCAGCGCGAGGTCGAGTTCTGTTTCAACTTGCTGAATCGCCGCGGAGATTTCGTCCTGAGGATCGTCGGCGCGGCGGTGCAATGATCGGACCTCGCCTCTGGCCACGTATTCCGTCGTCCCCTCCGTGGGTCGCTGGAGCAAAATGGGAAGATAGAGCGGCCAGAAGACAACGGCCGTGAAGGTACGAAACCAACGCTCCCCACCCGCGGCGTCACCGGCCAAATGCACCGCCGCGGCTACCGCGCCACCGAGGACCAAGTAGAACAGCAGTGTGGTCGTGAGGTTCATGATCGTAGGTATCTCGCCGCTCGCGGATGCTCAAATAGGCGGAACACGTCAGTCATCCGCTACACTTGGCCTTCAGATCGCGCAGCTCGGCTTCGAGTTCATCGTTCCTCGCACTGTCACGGACGTCGGCCAAAGACAGACAACTCGCCGGTTCGCGAGTCAATTCAGCCAATGCGTCGGCTTCGGCTTCGGTTTGTTCGACCTTGCGGCACATGCGATCGAATTTGTGGAATGCGTCTTCGCCTAGCGGCAAGTCGCTAAACTCTCGCAGCAGCCGTTTTCGTGCCTCGGCCGCCTGCTGCCGCGCGGCGAGCAGCACGAGTTTGCGTTTCGCTTCGTTGACCCGTTGGCGCATGGCTTCAATCTGTCGCCGCAACGACTGTCCGGCGTCAGTGACTTCCGCAAGTTGCTTAGCCAGCGATGTTTCAGTGACCTCCCGCTCGCGTTTTTGACGTAGTAT
>CAZFLF010000176.1:0-9421 GCA_964519825.1 uncultured Pirellulaceae bacterium
CGACGCCAAGCGTTTCCAACTTGCCCGTCTTGGCCCGGCGAATCAAGGGGGGCATATGGCCGGCGTTAACGATTGTCAGTTCATGACGGATTGGATCGAGTACGCACATGGCGTAGGTGATAAAGAAGCTGAACGGCGGTTTCGATAACTGCTGATTGAGCGCCTGGACCGCGTCGCTGGGAATCAAGTTGGTAACGAGACAATACCGTGCTTCGGCGCAGAGTCGCGCCATGAGCAGTGCCGCCGGGACGCCATGTCCGGCCACGTCGCCGACCGCAATCGCCCACTGTCCATCGGGGAGTGCCGTGTAGCCGAAGTAATCGCCGCCTACCGCATCGGCCGGCTTGTAGTAATCGAACAAATCGTAGCCCGGGACGTGCGGGCGTTCTTGTGGCAGGAAGTGTTGTTGGACCTGTTTGGCCGTCTCGAGATCGCGTTCCCGGCGGTCGAACTGCAGAGCCGTCTTGTGCAGCTCCGCATGATCGACCGCCTGTCCCACAAGATTCGCGATGTTGACCAGGACGTCCAGGTCCTCGGAGGAAAACTGATGGCCCGGATCTTGGGAATCGAGATGAATCAACCCAAACGGCTCGTCCGCAGAGCCAATCAGCGGTGCACAGATGATCGACAACATCTTTAAGTCGACCACCGATTCGCTCGCGGATTCCGCGAGGTCCGAAACGTCGGAAATGAGGACCGCCTTCCCTTCCGTCATCACGCTGTTCGATATCGTGCGGCTGATCGTGGGAGGAACATCTTCGCCGGCCCCGGTATGGCGGACGGCAAACGGACGCAGTCGCCCCGTCGTCCGATCGGTGATCATGATGCATCCGCGGGTCGCCTGTGGCAGGATCTTGAAGATATTCTCCAAAACGCCGGGCAAGATTCGTTTTAGATCAAGTGACACACCCAGGCTGCGAGTGATCTCCAGCAATGCACGCCACTTGGGCGCTGAATGGCTGTCTTCCTTGACACCGGGATCGGTCAGAACATTGATGGCCGTGACAATTGTCGACGGGCGATCAAGCGTTTGCCGAAGATGTTCGTCGCCGATCGACAACGACGGTTCGCCTTCGAACACCAGTTTGACCTGGCTGAGTTGGATTTCGTCGCCATCGTGAAGTTGACGGGGGCCGTGGATTAACTCGCCATTGACCCGCGTACCGTGTTGGCTTCCTACGTCGTCGACCCAATAACCAGCCGAATCGCGCGTGATGCGCGCGTGACGGCGCGACACCGTCGAATCACGCAGGATCACTTGACAGTCGGGATGACGGCCAATTAGCGACTCGCGCGTCAGAATCGGGTGTTTCTCACCCGTGCTGGCGCCTGTGACGATATTCAACGTGGCCATAATTGTCCAAGATCCCCGGCACGCGCGGTCAGTCATTCACTGGGCGTCACTGGACTCGTCTCGGAATGAGTACAAGAATCCAGCAGCTCCGCGCGGCTCGGATCTATTTCGTATCGTCCATCATCGCAATCCGATTGGCGGCGTTCAAAATCGCTTTGACGGTGGCCTCCACGGTATCGGTTGACACACCGCGTCCGCGAATTGTCTGGCCCCGGTGCTCAACCTCCAGCGTCACTTCTGCCAGCGAATCGTGACCCAGCGTCGCGCTGCGAACTTGGTAATCCTTGCATCGCAGTTTGATGCCGGTGATCTTTTCCGTGGCAAGAAAAGCGGCGTCGATTGGACCGTCCCCGTCAGTTAATTCCTCCGTGATATTCCGGTCACCGCACCGCAATGTCAAGCTGACTCGCGGTTTGTGGCCGGTTCCAGACGTGACTTCAAACGCTACCAACGACCATTCTTCAGGCGTCGCGCCGTGAAACTGCTCTTCAATCAGCGCCGCAATGTCGCCATCGTAAACATCCTTCTTCTTGTCCGCCAGCTTCTTGAACTCGTCGAAGACGGTTTGCAACTGCTCGGCGGTCAGACGGAAGCCCAGCGTCTTGGCCCGATCGGCCAGTGCCGCGCGGCCGCTGTGTTTGCCCAAAACAAGATCGGTCTTGGTCCAACCCACGTCTTCGGGTCGCATGATCTCATACGTGCTCGGCTCTTTGAGCATGCCGTCCTGGTGGATACCGGCTTCATGCGCGAAGGCATTGCGGCCAACGATCGCCTTATTTCGCTGGACTTGTAAGCCGGAGATGGAGGTAACCAGACGGCTGGTCGGCACGAGGCGTTTGGTATCGATTTTTGTCTCGCAATGAAAGAAGTCACTGCGCACTTGCATGGCCATCACGACTTCCTCGAGCGAGCAATTCCCGGCCCGCTCGCCGATGCCATTGATCGTGCATTCGATTTGCCGGGCGCCGTTTTGCACCGCCGCGAGACTATTCGCGACGGCTAGACCAAGGTCATTGTGGCAATGGATACTAATCACCGCCCGGTCGATATTTGGCACGCGCTGCAGCAGGAGGGCGATGGTCTCACCGATCTGCGACGGGACACCGTAGCCAACCGTGTCGGGTATGTTGACCGTTGTCGCGCCGGCGTTGATGGCGGCTTCGACAACCTCACACAAGAAATCGCGCTCGGTACGGGCCGCGTCTTCCGGCGAGAACTCGATGTCGTCGCAGTACGACGCGGCACGCCGCACTCCCGCAATCGCTCGCTTCACGATTTCCTCGCGAGTCATTCGCAGCTTGAACTCACGATGGATCGCACTGGTCGCCAGAAAAACGTGAATCCGTGGTGATTCCGCCGGCTGGAGCGCTTCCCAGGCTCGATCGATGTCGGCCTCAGCGCAGCGAGCTAGCCCGCAAATCGTCGCGCCCCGGATGGTCGTGGCGATTTCCCGGACTGCCTGGAAATCGCCGGGTGAGGCAATCGGAAACCCCGCCTCGATTACGTCGACCCCCAGGTCGACAAGTGCTTGAGCCACCTCCATTTTTTCTTGGAGGTTCATGCTGGCTCCGGGTGATTGCTCGCCATCCCGGAGGGTCGTGTCAAAAATGATAATTCGTCGCCGTTCGGTCATATTGTCCGCGCCTTTGCTGTGTCGAAAGAAAATGAGAGATCTGCTACCACTAAGCGAACTGCCGGTCAATTACCGGCGCGGGCAGCAACAACCGAGCTCTCGAGGGACACAGCCAACGACGACGACGAATGGGACTCATGGAGATATCTCGGATCTATCTGCAAGCAACTACGGTATTAACGGTATCGGACAGCGTTATGAGCGTCAAGGTTCAGCCTGGACTCCAATCGAGGAAATGACCGGACTTTGCAGCGAATCGTCTGGGAGTCACCGTAGAACGCGGCAAGTTGATCTGGCCACAATTGGCAGGACTTGTTGTAGTTTCGCTAGTCGTCATTCACAGCAGGCATGCTCCGTGATAGCAGGGCAAAACCTCATGGCCGGTGACCATTTCGATGCCAGCAGCGATCCTCCGTCTCACGAAGAACCTCGGGAAGTGCGAGCCGTCGGCGGCTCTCGGCCGTTTGTCGGTGTCCAGTTCCAATGCTGCGGCGCCTATTCCAGGATCTTTCTAAACCCACCAGAGACGGCGTTTGCCGGGTATTGTCCGCGTTGTGGCCGACGGGTCGAGTTTCCGGTGTCCGAAACGGGTTCCAACGATCGATTTTTCACTGTGTATTGAGCGGTCGGGCGGATTCCCCTACCATCCGCGCCGATGATCGACTTCGACGTCCAACGCTGTTCTCGTAAATGCGTCAAGACCGAGCGCGAACTGCAGCCGGGCGAAGTCTATTACTCCGCCCTGGTGTCCGAAGGAACTCACGTGAAGCGGCTCGACTTTGCGGCCGATGCCTGGGAACAACCGCCGGACGGCGCCGTGGCTTGGTGGAAATCGCAGATGCCGGGGGCCGGAGCAAAGCGTGCGCATTGGGCGCCAAACGATGTGCTCCTTGAGTACTTTCAACTGCTCGAAGGTGATTCGACTAAGGCCGACGTACGCTATGTCTTGGCATTGCTCTTGGTTCGTCGGCGAATCGTCCGCTGGGAGCACTCGGAGTCGGACGAGCGTAACCAAGAGGTAATGGTGTTGTACTGTCCGCGACAAGAAACAGAGTTTCGGATTTCGGTGCAAATCCCCGCACCGGAACGGGTGACGGAGATTCAACAGGAATTGTGCCGGTTACTGATCACACCCGCGGCCGGATAAGGTCCTGTCTGCGGCAAGGATGCTGAATTGAAGACGCTCCCGGGTTGGTATCTATGGTTGGTTTTGCTGCTGGTTTGCTCCGGCGGAGCTTCCTGCCGGCAATGGGTACGACCCGCCGCTCCGCAATCCCCCATCGCCTTTTCCGGGCCGCCGACACTGGACGATGTCATTTACGCGGTCAATGCCAACTCATTCAAAGTGCGGCAACTGTCCACGGAGTCTGCGACATTGTCGACAGCCGGTGCACCGGCGCTGCGTGCCAGTCTGTCCATCGAACGACCACTACGATTGCGACTCCGTGGCAGACTGATCGGGCAAGAGCTCGATCTGGGAAGCAATGATGAGTTGTTATGGTTCTGGGCGAGGAGCGATCCGGAACACTCACTGTACTACGCTTACCACGAACAATTCGTGCAAGGTGCCACTAACAACATTCTGCCGGTCGGACCTGATTGGTTAATTGAGGCGGTAGGCCTCATCAACCTCGAACCGTCCGGCTTGCATGAGGGGCCGCTGCAACGCCCCGACGGTGGATGTGAGATTCGTTCACGGCTCGACCGACGAGGAGTTGCCTTCACGCGAGTCTTGGTGATTGACAGCAAATATGGCTGGGTCCGAGAACAACAGGTGCTGGATTCGGCCGGCAGACTGCTCGCAGTCGCGCGCAATTCCAACCATCGATTCTATCCGGAGGCCGGAGTGACTCTGCCACATCGCGTCCATATCGAACTGCCGCCGACGCAGTTGTCGTTTCAGTTGGAAGTCAGTAGGTACTCCGTGAACCAGTTGTCCGGCGATCCGAATGAACTGTTTAGAAGGCCGGACTACGACGGCTATCGCTTGGTGAACCTGTCCGAGCAGCGCTCGTTTGTTCCACAACCGAATGAACCTGCCCCGTCGGTCTACACCCCACAGAGTGCAGGTTCTCCGCACACGGCATATCGACTCAAGTATCGGGGATTCAGATGACCGCGTTGACGTTCGCGGCTAATTGTTGCGATTTGTGCCGGTGTCGCGCAGCTTCGCTCGCGCTCGGCTGAGAGTGGGCCCGATGCTGTTTTCGGGCATGCCGATCCGCAAACTGATCTCCTGGTAGCTCTTCCCTTCCAGATGGTACATGCGGACCACATCCGCTTCCGGACCGTGCAACGTTCGGAGCAGACGTTCGACTTCGTCACGACTGCTGATTCGCTCCTCGGCGGAAGGTTCGTCGGAATGCGATGCAGCCGTTTCGGCAACGTCCTGCAAACTCACAACCGATTTTCGCTTCAACAGTTCACGAACTACGACGCGCCGCGCGATGACGGTCAAGTACGTCGCCAGACTGCTATCACCACGAAAACGTCGCAGGATTCCAAACTCGTCGTCAACGATGGCCAGGAAAACTTCCGCGGTCAAATCCTCTCGGTCCTGATCCGGCAGCCGAATCGAGCGCGACTGGGCGGAGTGATTAATGACATGGATAACTAAACCAAGAAATCGATCGACGAAATCCTCCCACGCTCGCGGTGTTCGCGCGAGACAGCGTTTGATCAAATTTCGATCGAAATCAGACAAAGCCACGGAAAAACCTTTGTGCACATCCAGGAATACCGCCCTCATTTTATCTCAAAGGCGGCTACTTCTCACCAACTCTAAGCACGACTTGATTTTAGATACGGTTAAATCGGGGAGCAAGTGCGACTGAAAACACAGCCCAGCCCCTAGGCGGGACGGCTTGACAGTGCCGCAAACGAGCAATAAGCTTCGCCAGGTTGGACGCCGGTAGGGTCGCTAAAGTTCTACTGTCGTAACAACTTGGCAAGAATCCGGGACAACTGTTCGCCATCTTTTAGGAGAGATTCATCCATGACTCACGTCGTTGCCCAACCATGTTTCGGGTGCAAGTACACCGACTGTGTGGTTGTGTGTCCAGTTGAATGCTTTTACGAGGGTGAGCAAATGCTCTACATTCACCCCGATGAGTGCATCGACTGTGAGGCGTGCGTGCCAGAGTGCCCAGTCGAAGCGATCTTCCACGAAGACAACCTCCCGGAAGATCAAAAGCCATTCACAGCATTGAATGCTGAAATGGCGACTCAATGCCCGTCGATCACTGAGAAGAAACCGCCATTGTGCGGGTAGTTGGGCCGAGCTGGTTTCCGGCGCAACGGGCGATTTTGTTAACGGGCGATTTTGTTAGCGGGGGATTTCGTTAACGGGCGATCCTTGATCGTTAATCTCGGAAGCGTCCCACGCACACCGAAATGTTTTGTCCGCCGAATCCAAAACTATTGTTCAGTGCTACATCGCAGCGTGCTTGGCGCGCCGTGTTCGGAACGTAGTCGAGATCACAGCCGGGATCCGGGTTTTCATAGTTGATCGTAGGCGGCAAGACATTGTCGCGGATGGCAAGTAAACAGACGATCAACTCGGTCACGCCGGCAGCGGCGATCAAGTGTCCCATCATGCTCTTGGTGCTGGAAACCGGAACGTTTCGCGCCTGATCACCAAAGACTTGTTTGCACGCCACCGATTCCACACGATCGTTGACTTCCGTGCTGGTGCCATGCGCGTTGACGTAATGAATGTCGGTGGGGTTCAGGCCGGCGTCTCGGATTGCCATTCGCATACAGGCGATTGCGCCACGCCCCTCGGGATGGATGTCGGTGATGCGATAGGCGTCGGCCGTCGAACCATAACCGAGGATTTCACCAAAGATCTGAGCACCGCGCCGTTTGGCATGCTCCAATTCTTCCAACACGATCATGGCCGAACCTTCACCCAATACGAATCCGTCCCGCAGCCGATCAAACGGACGTGACGCTTTGGCGGGGTGCTCATTGTTCGTGGAGAGTGCCGTCAGCAAGTTGAATCCCGTGACTCCGAACGGATGAATCATGCTGTGGGTGCCGCCGGAAATCATCGCATCCGCGTCACCGCGGCGAATGATCTCGGTAGCCTCGCCAATGGCCTGACTACTGGCCGCGCAAGCCGTAAGGCAATTCAGATTGGGTCCCTGAGCGTCGAACATCGCTGCCAGGTGCCCGGCGGGCATGTTCGGTTCCTGCTCCATCTCCATTTCCGGATTGAGAATCTCCAGGCCGACTTTGGTGAACTTTGCCAAGTTCAGCTTGTCCCCTTCGATAGCGGAAGTGACCATGCGGGCGAATGAGTGAAAGTCTTGATTACCCTCACCGCTGCCGAGGTAGACCCCGAACCGTGTGGGTTCAAGTCCGGAATCGGAGATCCCGGACGAGGCGATTGCCTGCTTCGCCGCGCCAATGGCGAACCGTGTGTGCCGGCCCCGGTGCTCCCAAAGTTGCGGATCCTCACCGGCTTGTGAAATATCCCAGTTCTTGATCTCGGCCGATATCTTGGTGGGGAACCGACTGGCGTCGAAGATGGTCGTGAAGCCGACCCCGGATTGGCTCTCCTTCAGGCCACTCCACATGGTCTCCACATCGTTCCCCATTGGGTTGATGCAACCGACCCCCGTGATGACGACTCGTCTTCTCATCGCACACATTCCAATTCTCTGACGGCGCATTTCGTAGTGAGGACACCTGAAGCTGATTCACTCGACAATCTAGCCGCCGGCAGCTAATCCTGCCCGAAGGAAATGACTGACGACCGCCGGTCAATTAGATTCCGACGATCCTCGTCCGGCAAGGACTGCCCGTTCTGCGGCCAGCATATGAGCTGGTATTTCTATTGGTGTGCCGTCCGGTTTTTTCCCGACGTCGAACAAACGAAAAATGCGGAGCATCCTCAGTAACTCTTCTGGCCGAAACAAGTCGACTCCCCGAAAGCGCTCCTCATCCAAATGGGCGAACATTAGATCCGCTTCCGCCTGCAGTTGCTCACCAATTCGGCTCACGCAATTGCAAATGGCGCCGTCGGGCTGGAATCCCTGGACGGTCACCGAGTAGGTCAGCTGGTCCCCGGCCATGGCCGGGAAATGAAACACCGCTTTGCCGACTTTGGCCAAGACAACTCGCTGCAGAAAGTCGTTATGTTCCGCGACGACCAATCCCGCCGCTTGTGCGAAGCCTTCAATGATCAAAGGCGCCGGCATCATGGGAAAGCCGGGCAGGTAATTGTCCATGTGATCTTCAACCAAACTGACGTTCTTGATCGCGACTGCTTTCCGCCCGCTTTCAAATTCGACAAATCGATCGATCCAAAACCAGCGCATGCAATCACCTGGGACAAGAGTCAAGCCGCATCAAATGGTCAATGCTGCTGTGGTTGTCGGCTAACCAGAAATCCCAACCTTGCTGCCAACATAGCGGCAGAGATCGCTGACCGTGAGGAGATTGCCGAAGTCCTGAACCAGCGGATTTTGTTCAAACTTAGTCAGGTCCGCAAACGGCATACGTTTTTTAAGTTCTGCCACACCGATCGGGGTGACCTTACCGTCTTTGACGTACTCGGCATTGGTCAGAATGTCTTCAGGGAACAACTCCGAGCGCGGGATTTCGATGCCGAAAGACTTTTCCAAACGAAATACGATGTCGAGAAAGTCGATCGACTCCGCCCCCAGGTCTCCCACCATCGTCGCCTCGGGAGTGACCTCTTCATCGTCGACTCCCAACGCTTCCGTAAGGGCTGCGCGGACTTTCGCAAACACTTCATCTTTCGTGGGCATTGAATCTGGTCTCCAAAATAATCATGCGTTGTGAATTGGCCGGTTTGGGATTCTCGCAGTCACACGAATTCACCTGGTTCGCGAACACACTTCAGGCCGCAGACTGGCAAAGGCGATCAAACTCCTGCCGCATTACCATGCGAGTTCTAGCATCGACTGCCTCGTATTTGGCGTTGGTATCCGCTTGATTGAACCGCTCCAGGATTAGTCGGCCACTGACTGCGACCGAACTGTTTACGTGCCCGGTGGTCTTCAAAGTAACTGTGCGGTGGTCCCGCTTCACGTACTCTGCAGTTAGCCGCAAGATTTCGCCAGGTTCGACGAAATCCGCATACTTGATATTCCGGGCTTCCTTGAGCAACACGACAGCTTGGGCGAAGTCATCGCTTCGGCGAACTAACCACATGCTCGTCTGAAACATCGCTTCCAGCATTAGCACGCCAGGCATCACCGGAAACTGTGGAAAATGGTCCTGCAGGTAGTCCTCGTCGGGACTTAACCGCTTCTCCGCAGTGATCCGCACCCCCGGTTGCAATTCGACAATGCGGTCAATCATTCGAAATCGCATTGTCGGTTAACTCTCCGCAATCGGTCTTGTCACCGCCAGTCTTATCTCATCGCCGCTATTGTCGACGCCCGCTTGTCGTCGCCGGTCTT
>CAZFLF010000177.1:0-9391 GCA_964519825.1 uncultured Pirellulaceae bacterium
GAAGTGTACGTCGAGAATCTGCACCGATTTCTGCGGGCGCAATCGAAGCCGAATCCAAATCCACTGCAACGCAAAATGGCGATCGTCGATGTGGACCAGGATTATTTCGACCGGTTGCGCGAAGTGACCGAGATGCGTCGCGAAATGATGGCGGAGTTCGCACGGATGTTGGCGGATGATCCCCGGCTGCTCAGCAAGTACATGGATCTGATTAAGCGGCGACAGACTTCACTGCGAGATCGCTTGACCAAATTGCACGAGCGACAAGAAGGGATCGCCACGGAACTGAGCGGTTGGTTGCGAGTGGACGAGGCGCAGCGCGAAGACGTCTGGATGCTGGCGGCGGAGGTTCGCTTGCAGGATATCGCTCCGTTGGCACAGGAAGTTTCGCAACTCGAAGAGCGAACAACTTCGCAATTTCCACTGGCGCTCGATCCTAAAGCAAAGGAATCGTCGGCAGTGATTCAGGATGTCAAGCAACTGGCCGTTTCCGCTCGCACTGCGGCCGTGAAATCTCGGCAATTACTGCGAGATCCATCCAACGAGAGGGTCGACTTGGCAGCCGACGTCGATGGATTGGCGTTTTGGCTGGCCGAATTGGATGCGGCGCTCGAGCAGCTTGCTTTCGACAATGAGAACGAGGAAACGACCGACTTCACCAACAAGCGACTGGCCGAAAGCCGCACGCTTTTTGAGCGCGTGATTGGCTGGACCGAGATGGTCTCACACCTGCAAGCTCGGCGGTTCGGTGGTCTGGCCAAGGTCGATCAACAACAACTTGCTTTCCGCACGGAACTGCTGCGGAGCGAAATAGAAGGCATCGACGAGCAACTCGCTACAGAGTTCCGTGGCGAGGTTCCCGAGTCGGTAAGCGCTCTGGCCAACGAACTGAAGCAACTCATGGAAACCATTACGTTCAACCAGGCTGCGGCAACGTTCGAGTTGGAATCGGAGCGGCTGAGCGCAGCGGAATCGCAGCAGGGTTTAGCGTTGGAGGCCTTCAAACGGGCCGGAGACTTGTTTGACCGGATTCGACGAAAGGTGATTGAGGAACTGGATAAGATCGATCCGCCAGACCCGAACATCGCCGAACTGGAAGACCCGACGCTTGATGAGCTGCTCGAGCAGTTGGAGCGAGAGCCTAACTTGAATGCGTTGCTAGGATTGCCGAATCGGCCGCAGAATCTGCGAGTGATATCGGACTTTGTTGCTTCCATGGATGGTGACGTGCCCGTGCCGCTCGCGTTGGAACAAGCTGCCGAACAAGCTCGCCGACGTGCAAAGGACGAACAGAAAGAAGCTCGTCGCATGCGACAGGAGACGGACAAGGACGACGACAAGACCGAGGAAGAATGGAAGCAAGTCGCCGACGCCGAGGACGCTCAGCAGAAGTTGCAGGAGAAGATCGATGAGTTGAAACGCCGCGCCGCTGACCCGGAGACTGAACCAGAGGAGGCTGAGAAGTTGCGACAAATGGCCGATCAACTCGCGCAAATGCGACAACAACTTGCCGGCCGCCAGATCGACAAGCAACAGTGGGAAGAGATGATTCAAACCGACCAAATGCGAGCGATCCTTCGGGCTGCTGCCCGCGGCGATCCCTTGCCCAGCAGCCAGTGGAACCGGCTGATGTCATCGCTCGACGATGGCTTGTGGCAAGTACAACGCCGAACGCCGCCCGAGGAGTTTCGACAGGCAATCGAGCAGTACCAAGAGCGGATTCGGAAGTTGATGAATGTGGAGACGGATAATGCTAGTCCGTAATCAGACACGCTCAGCGCGCACTGCCCTCTGCTCTGCGGCAGCGGTTTGCTCATTGTTTGTTGGTCAGTCATTGGACGCTCAGGATACAAAAGCAAAAAAACCGACTCCGGCGATCGCACAGTCGTCGGACCTCAGTTCGGCGTTTCCGCCCGGCGAATGGGGTCGTGTCGAGCGGTCGGTCGATTCGGGACTCCAGTGGCTGGCATCCCAGCAAGCTGACGATGGCTCGTTTCCTTCAAACCCGGTCGGGCAACCGGCCGTCACCTCGCTGGCGGTGATGGCGTTTCTCTCGCGCGGGCATCTACCGGGCGAAGGACGATACGGCCAGAAACTCAATCGGGCGATCGACTACGTTTTGGCTCAACAAAGCCGGCGCGGCTACTTTTCGCTATTGCAAGTCGCCCCGTCAACCGGGCACCTGAAGCCATCGCAGACGCTCGTCTACAACCATTGCATCTCGGGGCTGATGCTAGGCGAAGTCTACGGGATGACGTCGGGCGAGCGAACGCGCCGAATCGAAGAGGCACTCGCGAAGGCCCTTGTGTTCAGCCGCTCCGTGCAAACTCGGAAAAAGCAGCATCCCGATGAAGCCGGTGGTTGGCGTTATGCCTATCCCGATTCGCCGGCTGCCAATTCGGATCTGTCGGTGACCGGCTGGGCACTGATGTTCTATCGCTCCGCCCGCAACGCCGAGTTTGACGTCCCGAAACAGTACTTTGACGAAGGACTCGACTTCGTCGAACGCTGTTACGTTGCAAACGAGGCTGAACGGGAAGAGGGAGTCTTCGGCTATCGTCCCGTGACAGTTCAGGCGGATGCTCGACCTTCACTTCCCAACACCGGATCCGCGATCCTGACGCTTCTCCTTGGCGGTCGTCACGATACGGAAATGGTCCGGACGGGCATCGACTGGTTCCTCACTCGCGACTATCCTGCCGCCAGCAAATCCGGCTACTTCTACCTTGCCTCGTACTACAGTAGCCAAGCCATGGCGCAAGTCGGCGGCACAACCTGGAACCGTATCTATCCTCAGATCGTCGAGCAGCTCCTCAAGGAGCAAACTCCCAACGGATCTTGGCCCGCAGGTCGCGGCAATGAAGTCAGCTTTGGTTCAAGCTATTCAACCGCGCTCGCTGTGTTGGCTCTCACCCCGCCTTATCAACTTCTGCCAATCTATCAGCGGTAAAGTGAGATTCGATAAAACTGCGAGGGATATCAGACCCCGTCACGGCAGGATTTTTTTACGGCAAACTGCAACTGGGATAGCCTCGATTTCACTCACTCACCTTCGGTGGCGTCCTTCTGCGACCGCTTTTTCTTCGGCATTTTGCGGTCGGCGGCTTCTTTTTCGATGTTGGCCAAGGTGGCGATGCGGGTTTACTTCAGCACCCTCAGCGGCCGCACTGGGCGGAATTCTATCGGCCCCCAAGAGGCGGAAGCAATCGTGAGCTGCTCCTGGCTGCACGACGCAGCCCACGTCAACCAGTCTCGGAATTCCTTAGTTTGATCGTCCCATCCCAGAATCGACGAGTTTGTGAAACAACCCCTGCTCCCACTCGTTACTCGGAGCGATAGAACGCGGACGAAGCGCTCGCAGATGGGTTTTCGGTCGTCTCGTAATTCGGTCGATTTTCGACGCACTTCGCAATACGTATGAGTTGATGGGACAGCCGCGCGCCAGAGCGTAGCCGAGTCCCATCGCGCCTACCATCCTCGTCGCTTATTTCGCTCGGATCTGCGCGATTTCGTACTTGACCTTGAGAAACAGCGTACACTGGATTACTGGTTCGACGACGATCGGGTTGATAACCTCGTCGAATCCATTGGCATCCAAGCCGTCATAGAAGACAGTTCTGCTTTTGCGAGCAGCTTGAATCATGTATTTCTGTCTGGCTGCGTTGCTGTCCATCGCTTCCGACTCGAACGCTCGATACGAGCCATACATCTCGGTTGGATAGTAGATGGCGGCCTTCTCCGCGTAGACTTGGGCCGGGGGTTGCAGCTTTATTCCCAACAGCTTTTCGTATCTGGCAATCTTTTGATTGACGATGCGTGAGGCCTCCTCCATGAGCTGGTCATGGACGCCATCGATGTCCTTGATAATGTAGTCAACTTTGACCAAGTCAAAGATTTGCGATCGAGCTGCCGCAAGCACGAATTTATCGAGAAGTGATTTATCTTGGTAATGAATCAATATGTTTTTCTTTAACTCAAACCCGACGAGCCTTTCCCGAGCGATATCGCCCATGACCTCAAAGCCATAGGTTCTATTCTGCGCGACAAAGTCAACGAACAGATCATCTTTGCCTATTCCCAACTGCTTCAGTGCCCCCGTCAACTCAAGAATCGTCGCGTCCATTTTCTGGCTACAAAGTGCAGGAGTCTCGCCTTCCTGCGTCACACTGAAGACGGCGACGTATTCGTCGGCCTTAACGTTGATCAGCACATTGGCCTCGATAAACATGCTGGTCTCAGACGGAGGCAGTTCGTATTTAGTGAGCACGCGTTTATTTCGTTCGTTTTGCACCGCCTTTGTCTTACCGCCCGTCTCGGCGTAACCGACATTGCCGCTGACCTGCGCCCGACAAAGCCCCGACCAACCGGCAGCGAGTGCTAGAACGATCACAAAAGAATTGCGCATTGCCTGCTCCTAAGTGTGAAAACGATTGTGAAGAATTTCGGCAACTCATTGGGAGGGACTCGACCAGAAAGCGTCACATATTGTTACCATCGTCGCGACTTTCGGCTAACCGATGCGGCTGGAAATGTGATGCGAGAGTTCTCGTCGAACGGTTTGCGGAGGGCGCAGTCGACGTCAGACAGTCCCGGAATTCGTTCGTTTGATGGACACGTCTGTAAGCGTCCGATGCATCCATAGGCGACTGTGGATGGAGCCGATCCGAGCCGACGCAGTCAGAATGACGATGCTATTTGGCGTGTGCTCGACGATGGGCTCGGCGCTCGCGCGTGCGTGCGGCTTTGGATCGTGATTCTTCTAGCCGATGAGTGAGGATTGCTTCAGGGTGCGCTGCGGCCCAGCGGTCGGGCAACATCTCCTCAAGGCGCAGTTCGTCACGGCCTGAGCCTAATCATTGTCTCTGAATCGTCGTACTCCGCCGGATGGGACTGCGGCGTATCTCGGTTATCTTCGGTAACGCTTTGAAGAGTTCTTGGACCCCTTCTTCGTCGACAAATGTGTCGTTCACGTTCAGACGAATCAGATCAGTCATGCTCCGCAGATGGGCAAGCCCGGCGTCGGTGATCAACGTGTCGTTCAATTCCAGCTGTTTCAGCTTGCGAAGACCTGATACGTGAACGAGTCCAGTGTCTGTGATCGCTGTCCCTTCTAGGTTTAGGGTCCAAAGATCGGTCAGCCTGGACAAATACGTCATTCCCGAGTCGCTAACTTTCGTATGGCTGAGCGTTAACGATTGAAGATCCGCAAGCCTCGCCACGTGTGCTAATCCGGCGTCAGTGATTTTCGTATATCCCAGGCCCAGGCCTCTTAGGTTCTTCAATTTGCCAACATGAATCATACCAGCGTCCGTAACGTCGGCGTTCCGCAAATCGAGAATGCTGAGATTCCTCAATCCCTGTATATGTCGTAGTCCCTCGTCAGTGATCTGTGTTTCCCAGAGGCGCAGGCACCAGAGCGAATGTTGATTCTTCAAAAGTTTCAGATCGGCATCCGTAGCTTGTGCGTCTATTAAATCGACTCTGTGCAAATCGACAAAATAGTCGTCACCAATCAGCCGACGCAGCCATCGGGGTCCCGGCGCCTCGATGACAACTGGTGCATTGCCCGCTAGACGGGCCCTCATCGCAGCTTGGCGCACATTGGGCTGAGGCATCGCGTTGAATTCGTAGTCGTATTCATATTTCCCGTTCAGACGCTGAACCATCGCAACTGCGCGGCGCTGCTGTAGGGCGTCGCGTACGCACATGCCGAGCCAGACGCCAAAAATGCAATTGATGAGAAGGAAGCTCTTAAGACTGAAACGCAACCACCGCCGCTTAGGCGTTCTAGTTCCCAATTTGTTCATCGAGTAACCCATGACACAAGAACGCCACTAAGAAAGCCTGGGCCCATTATGGTCCGATTTGCGAACGTAAAAAAGCCGCGGCCACGCGGGCATCGAAGCGCTGCCCTCGGATGGCGTCGATCTCGGCGCTGATGCGGCCTTGGCGTTGTAGATCGTTTCGGTCTTGGAGACGATCGTGCCCGCCTTGACCAGCTCGGTGTCCCAGACGTAACTCGATCCAGCCGCCAACTCCAATGTCACTTCGGCGCCACGGGTGCGCGTGGTCCTGCGAATATTTATCTAGACCAGTCAGAATACCCAGTATATGCTCCTGACCCCTTTAGCATTCTCTCCACGTAGCGCTGTCCGTAGTCATCAGTCTCTCCGAGCGTTGCTTCCTGTTCGCGTGCTGCCGCGAGCAGGGCGCCAGCCAATTCGTCTGCATCGGCCGCGGTCAGCCCTAAGACGGCTTGAAACACACGAGCTTTGTGTTTGCCCCGCTGATGCTCGAAGTTTAGGCAATAGGCAACCAACTTCTCGATGTCCACGACCGCACGCTCACCATTGGGCAGTTTCATCGGGCCGTTGCCTCCTCGACGATGGCGATATCTCCCCCTCCGTCAGCCCGCAACTCCGGCGGCCACGGCAGGGGCGTCGCGCGCGCGCCGATTCGGGTCCAAGCGATTTCCGTGAATATTGGACTTATCCCAGGACTTATCCCCTGGCCCCCAACCTATTCGCGCGGACGCTCCGGCTGTTCAGGATCAAACAATGCCTTGAAGTCATCGCGCGACCGCAACGGATCGAGGTCGTGGTCTTGCTTGACATGATCCACATCCTTGAATCCGTTCTGGACCGCCAGCCGGAGTAGGATGATGGCGCGGGCGGCGTATTGCTCGGCCAGCTTGTCCTGCTCGGCGGCTGGCAGCGCGGCGTCGGCGCGCACCCGGTCGGCACAGGCGGCGTGAACGCATGCGGCGTTGTAGAGGACGTCCGGCTGCCGCGCGGTTTCGGCGGCAAGTGTGTCGGCTGCGGCGGCGGCTTTGGCGTGCTCGCCGACTCGGGCCAGCGTCATCGCCCGGCCGAGCCGGTGTGCTTTCACTTCCGGCTGCCGGCGGATCAAATTCTCCTGCAGCGAGAGAATTCTTCGGTACGTCGCTTCGGCTTCCGCCGCACGCCCGGTTTGCGTGAACAGGCTGGCCAGATTGGTCTGCGCGTCCATCAACCCTTGCCGATAGCGGAGGTTCTCCGGGTACTCTTTCGCCAGCTCCTCATTGATGCCGATTGACTCGCGGTAGGCCTTCTCGGCGTCGGCGTGCCGCTTGAGGTCGGCGTACAACGTGCCGAGGTTGTTCAGGCTCGACGCCACGTTGTGTTTGAATTCCGGGTTCTTGGGCGAGCGCTCGGCCAGCGCCCGTCGCATCGCGAGCGACTTCTGGTAAGCTTCGAGCGCGGCCGCAGACTGGCCGCTATTGCTCCGCAGGTTGGCGATCTGGTCATAGGCCGTCGCCAACTCGGACTGATAGCGGAGTACCGCCGGGCTAGCCTGCACGAGCTTCTCCAGAATCGCGCGGGTCTTCTCGGAAGACCGAAGGGCCTCTTCCGGCTGCCGCTGATCGGTCTGCACGATGCCGAGGTTGCCGTAACTGGCGGCGAGTTCCGCCTGGTAGGCGACCGCCGCCGGCTCTTCGCGGACGAGCGCTTCCTGTAGCTGAATCGCCTTCTCGTAAGCGGCCCGCGCCGCGGGCAACTGTCCCGTTTGGTGATGCAGGACGCCGAGCATCCGGTGGCCCCGGGCGAGGCGGCTGCGGAAGTCGGCGACTTGCGGGCTGGCCTTCACCAGAGCTTCCAAGACGGCGATCGCCTTTCGGTACGCGCGGAACGCCTCCGCCGATCCGCCGGCGTCGGCGTGCAATTCGGCGATGTTCTGATAGTTATTGGCCAGCAAGCTTTGGACGATGGGGTCGGCCTTCTGCTGTCGTACCAATGCTTCGCGAATGTCGATGGCCTTCTGGTACGCCGCGAACGCCTCGCTCGGCTGGCCGAGAAGTTCGTGGAGCAGGCCGAAGTTGTTGTAGCTCATCGCCAACGCGTTCTGGAAAGCAGTCTGGTCGGGATAGTCGCGGACAAGTTGCGTCTGAAGCTCGACGGCTTTCTCGTGCGAGCGGCGGGCGTCCTCTAGTTGATTCGTCTTCCGTTGCAAACAGGCCAGGCTGTTGAGGCTCTCCGCCAGGTGGTTGCGCAGGTCGCCGTCCGCGGGCTTGGCGGCGACCAAGGCGGTCAGCGCCTCGACGGCCTTCCGGTGGGCACCTACCGCCGCCTCCCGCTCGCCGGTGTCGTCCAATACGTTGCCGGTGTTCCGATCGACGCCCGCTAGCGTGCTCCGGGCTTCGGCGTCATCGGGCCGCGCTTGCAGGTGTTTTTCGAGAAGTTCGCGAGCCTTGCGAAATGATCGGAGCGCCTCGGCCGACTGGCCGGTCGAGTGCTGGAGGACGCCGAGGTTAAGGTGATGCACAGCCTGGACCTGCCGCGACTCAACGCTTCCGTCTGCCAATTCACCCAAACGGGCCCAGAGGTCACGGGCCTGTTCGTGGCTGCGGCGGGCTTCCGGGATGCGGCCGAGCTCTCGCAGGATGTTGCCGAGGTTGTTGTAAGTTCGACCCAGGTCGGTGCGGAGCTTCGCATCCCGCGGCTGTGTACGGAGAAGCTTTTCCTGGATCGCCGCGGCCTGTCGGTACGAACCGAGCGATTCGTCTTTCGAGCCGATCTCGGCGGTAATTGCCCCGACGCGGAAGAACGCCTGCGCCAGTTCCGCCTGGAGCCCCGGATCGTAGCCGTGTTGCTCCAGGAACTCCTTGTAGTAGGCCAGCGCTTGCTCCAGCAACTCACGCCGCACCGCATCGACGCCGGGCTTGTTCGCCAGCTTGGTGATGCTGGCCTCGGTGAGGTAGCCGACCGCCGCCCGCGCCTGGCGGTCGCTGGCAACGGCCCGTTGCTCGCTCGCCACGGCCCGGTCCCGTTGGTCCAAGGCGTCGCGCCAGAAGGCGATCACCGTGACGAAGCTGGCGACGAAGAGGACGACCAGCGCCGCCGACAGACCGGCGACCAGCGGCTTGCGCCGGCACCATCGCCACAGCCGCTGGAAGCGGCCGACCGGCCGGGCGTGGATCGGCTCGCCAGAGAGCCATCGACGCAGGTCAGCGGCCAACTCCGCGGCGGAGGCGTAGCGCCTAGCGGGCTCCTTGGCCATGCATTTCAGTATGATCGTCTCCAAGTCGCGGGGGATCTTGTCGTTGATCCCGCGCGGCGGGCTGGGTTCGTCTTGGATGACCTGCACGATCAGCATGCGACTGTTGCCGCGGAACGGAAGTTCGCCGGTGAGGAGTTCATAGAGGATGACGCCGAGCGAGTAGACGTCGCCGCGGGCATCGACGTGGTGGCCCTCGCCGCGGGCCTGTTCGGGAGGCATGTAGGCGGGCGTGCCGAGCACCTGGCCGTCGAGCGTCATGGTGATCTCACCCGCGTCGCGCTTGGCCAGGCCGAAGTCCATTACGTGCGGGCGGCCGTCGAGATCGATCATGATGTTCGATGGCTTGATGTCGCGA
>CAZFLF010000178.1:0-9372 GCA_964519825.1 uncultured Pirellulaceae bacterium
GGACGAGTCCGCCGGCTCAACGATCAGCCAATATCTGTCTGCCTGCAGGTTCGTGAAATGGTCCACATGGCCCGACGGCCAATAGACCTCGATATCGACCTGCGGCTGATGGATGCCACAGAGCAGTCGCGCATCGTGTGAACTGAGATAACTTCCTCCGGACGAGATCGGCAGGGTTTGTGTGCGCTCGCCGGACTTAACGACAACCCGTCCTCCCACCGGCGGGATGCGGTGTTCCGTACGCAAATCCAGACCGATGAAATGGTGGGGAACGACCGTGTCATTTCGCAGCGCCGCGACTGGGCGGTCCAAATGAGACACGACAATGTCCAAGTCCCCGTCGTTATCGTAGTCGGCACCCGCCGCACTGCGTCCGAGCCACTTGTCTTGAAAGTACGGGCCGGCAGTTTTCGAGATGTCGTCGAAACGCCCTCGACCGTCGTTACGCAACAGCTGCGGCTCCATTTCGTTCGGATAGTTGTGCTTGCCGAGCACATGGCCGTTGGCAACGAACAGATCCCTGGCGCCGTCGCGATCGTAATCGAATGAACAGGTACCAAATCCAAGCGTGTGGAAACTCGTGGCGGCAATCCGAGTCTTGTAACTGTCGTCGACGAACAACAAACGGCCGAGGTTCCGGTACAGCGTGTTCTTTTGCCCGAAGAAATGTGTGAGAAAAATATCGATGAGACCGTCACCGTCGAAGTCGGAGCATGCAACTCCCATGCTCGCTTCGTTTAGGCCTGCCCCGCTTACCGCACAGCCCCCTTCGCTGGCGACTTCAATATACATCTTGTCCCCAAACCCCTGGTCGGTCTGCTTAAACATGAAGTTAGCAGCCATGTCGTTGGCGACGTAGATCTCCGGACGAGCGTCATTGTCGAAATCGGCTGCGATGACGGCCAAGCCCTTGCCATCGGGAGCTATGAACCCAAGTTCAGCCGCCGACTCGACGAACGTCCCCTCGCCTTGGCTCAAATACACTTGGTCAGGCACCCCTTCGTATTCGCCCGGACCGCAGTAGCCAGGCTTGTCGTTGTATTGGCAGACACGGTAGTTGGCGAACGTGACGTCCAAGTAGTTCACGACATAGAGATCGAGATCGAGGTCGTTGTCCAGGTCGAGCCACACCACGCTTGATCCCCACAACTCGTCGCGTATTCCCGCTTGAATCGTCACATCGACAAAAGACCCGTCCCCTTGGTTGTGAAACAGTCGATCCGGACCGTAATAGGCGACATACACATCAGGGAAACCGTCGCAATCAAAATCGCCAATCGCGCAGCCCTGCCCAAATCCCGGATGAACTAGCCCCCCCGCGGATGCAACCCGGTGAAAACTACCACTGCGATTTTGCAAGAGACTATTGGGGTGATTCGCCGTTGGGGGCTCATCCGGGCGCAATTCGCTGCCGTTGACGAGAAACAAATCCAACCAACCGTCTCGATCAAAATCGATCCAGCCAACACCGCCTCCCATGACCTCGGGCAGAAAGAATCGCTCGGGAACCGCGTCATTAAAGAACGTGAAATCGATGCCGAGTTGGGCCGCGACATTCTCGAACTTGGGAACGACCACCGGGAGAATCGCGGGGGCCACCTGCAGCGTGTCAACCGGCGGCTGCTGTTGAGCCGACACGAGTGGTTGCACCGCCACCGGTTTCTCCGGTTCGAGTGTGGCACCCCGTCGGCAACCTCCGATGAGCGCCAGACCGGTCAAGCTCAAAACAATCCCAACGACCTTGAAAACGGACACAGCCGGCACGGCTTCATCTCAGCGATAGTATGAGAAATCGATTGGCACTGGAAAAAAATCAGCCCGGCTGCAACAGGGCAACCGAGCTGATGGTGTATACGGATCCTGCAACGATCAGCGCGAAGTTAGTTTTGAAGTGAGTGTTGCTCGCCGCTGTTTCGTGTGCCAATGGCCCACCAGACGTTGGCATCAATGGTCTCAGTCACGAACCTAACCGAGCCATCGGCCAGTCCAACTTGTACCCCTCCCGGATGCTCGCTCGTTGCGGCGAACAGATTCGTACCCATCCAGTCGTCTCCCGAAAACGACCAACAGCTTCGTTCATTGGGAAGCATCGTATGATTGTAGGCACCGCCGACTTGGGGAAATGACCATGAAAACGAACTGCCACGCAGGTCATATCGATCAGAGTTATCTGTTTGATTCAGGCAACCCTGACGTGCCTGGGCAGTATTCGATCCGCCCAGTCCCCAACTATAAAACTGCGCTCGAATCTTTCGTTTGTTGAAACCCACCACAGGTTCATCCGATGTAGCACCAATATCTTGAACGACGAATTCCGAGTAGGCGACGGTGTTGCTTGTGCCATCGAGGATTTTCGCCATATTGACGGGGGGGGCCGAGGCCCGGACCCCTTCGATGCCATACCTGAAAGCCGCAATACCGTTCATGCGTTCGTCCGAGCAGTCCGTCCCATTGGTGCCATTATGGTTCATATGGGACGTGCCGGTATTAATCGAGTACGTGTGCTGTCCACGGCCGCCGTTTAGGTCGTTGGAATTCGACGGACAATTAAAAATAGGAATCTTGCCGCTAAACGCTAGCGGGTTCCCTCCCCACCACGTTGCTTGGTAAATACCATCGTAACCACCGCTGTAATAAGCGGTCCCTGGCGGAGCGGCTAGCTTAGCAACCTTGTATTCAGAATCACGTTCAATAAACGGGAGCAGACAAACCTTGTCCGAGTATGAAATGCGATAATCTCCGTTTCCTCCCCAACCAATACTGATTGGGAAATTCTTGTAAGTGTCGTGGTAATTGTGCATCGCCAAGACAATCTGCTTGAGATTATTACTGCACTGCATTCGGTGCGCCGCCTCGCGTGCTGCTTGAACGGCTGGCAACAGCAGTGCCACCAAAATGCCGATGATCGCGATAACCACTAGCAATTCGACGAGGGTAAAACCTCGATTTCGCGTACTCACTTCCTGTCGTTGCATCATTACTTACACACCTCCACAAAATACGTGATGAAGAAAGATTTAAGATTATTGCGCGAAAAGCCACGATCGACTCTCGGAATTGCGCGCAATTGTGTCCAATGTGTGAACTCTAAGTCAAGCAAATGTACCAAAAAATGCGAAAATCAGGGTTGCAGTTTTTTTATCTGTTGAGTTCCGCCCAAAAGCCTGGCCCGTCTAGCCTCATAGTCCTGACTCTTCTCGTTCTGACCGCTCATTCGGCAAACTTCTGCGAGCCATTGATAGGTGCTCGGATCCGATGGATTCAAAGCCAGTGCCCGATTGGCGGACGAGAGGGCGGAGACCAAATCTCCGCGGCGAAGCAGGAGTTTCGATTTGCTCAAATGCATCTCCGACCGCCAGGGATCGAGCCGAAGCGACAAATCCACAAACTGATGAGCTCGCGTCATTTCGCCCCGATTCATCATCTGAATTGCTAGAGAGTGCGCGATTTCTGCATTATCGGGACGTAGCGCGATCGCTCTTAACCACAATTCAGTGGCTTGGCTAGGACGGCCGTCTAAAACCGCACAAAACGCCAAACCATCCAGGATTCGGACATCGTCGTTAAAGCTCGATTGTGCAGTCAAAAGCAGTTTTTCCGCTTGGGCGGCCTGTTTTTTGTCTTGTTCCATTTTGGCCAGCTCAATGAGGAAAACTCCACGTGCAAGCGTCTCTTCCGACGTCGGTAACTGACATTCGTCGGACTCGAAAATCTCCAGAGGTTGAGAATCTGCACTCGCTACCGGTTGAGCGCTGCCGGCACTCGGATGTCGCAGTATGCGATGATCCGTCTGCGTCGTGTGCGGAACGTCGTGTGCCGAGAGTCGCGGCATGTGGCACTCGATGCACGAGCCACTGTCCGTTGTCCGCTGTTTTGGGTCGCCAGATCTGGTCACCGTACAATGATCTGGTTGGTGGCACGTTAAACAACGTGAATCAAAAAACTTGGTCTTTTCGCGGTCGTTCGGCAGCAGGTGCGGATCATGGCATGTCGTGCAGCCAAGTCGGCCCTGGCTTGACACGAAACATCGACTCGCCCGCATTTGTTCCACCTGACTTACCGCCTCCGTGCTCCCTGACTTATCGATGCGCGTGCCCTGAACGAAAATCGACCAAACATCTCCGACCAGGTGGCCGGGACGAAAATCTCCATGGGATCTCCCGTACCGCAACACTTGAAACTCGCCCTGCAAATGACACTGATTACACACGTCATCGCGTCGTGATGGCGAAAGTTTGGACGGGTTAACTATCGGGTCTGAACCAACCCGCTCGTTGATGCGGCGATGCCAGTTTGCGTGCGCTTCGCCGGGGCCATGGCAACGTTCACATCCGATTCCGGCTTCCGCGAACGGCGGACGGTCATACGGTTCAAAATCGGCTCCCACTGTGGGTTTGACGTACGACAAGCGTCCCACATGACATTGCAAACAGCGTTCGGACGCCCGGCGCTCGAAGCGTGGATGCTGATTCGGTTCATAGCCGGGAGAAAGATCCCAGCAGCCCTTTTCGGAATACCAAGAAATAGGCGACATGAACAAGAGGCCGTCGCGGTCAATAACGTAGGAGCGTCCGCGTCTCCCGGAACCAATCGCATAATGGACTTCCTCAGCCTGATCAAAAACCGGCTTGTCATCTAGATCCAAACCAACCTCGTGGTGCACGACGCGGTTCCCAACTTGTTCTACCTGGTAACGCACTCGAGGGCCGGAAGAGAAACTTGTGTTCTTCTGATAGTCCTCGACGACGTCCGCCTCTCCGATCGGGAATACCGCACGGGCCATCGGGTGCCCTGCATACGTGTCGAATATCTGCGAATGGCATTCACGGCACACGAGGCTACCGACGAATTTACCTTGATGTGCCGTTGGATTCGCGAATGGAGCCGGTTGATCAGGCGTCCGCGCTGTCTGTATCGACCGCTGTTGCCAGGTCCAAATTCCCCAGGTCACGACAGCACCGCCACTGAGGAGCAGGACAGCTAGTAAACGCGACCGAAACGGTGGGACCATTTATTGCTCCGCCATTCACGGCGATTTTTTGGACTTTTGCGATTTGGACTCTTGATTCTCCGCGGTGGTATCCGCTGGGAGCTGTTCACTCGCTTCCACGGTTAGAGAGAAGACATTGTCCGCGGAATTCCGGCTTACCTTCACCGTCAGCGGGGTCGTGTCAATGGACGTGTATTTGGCGGCCACCAATGACGGCGGTATACCGACCCCAAGGCGCTCGGCAGGTCTGGGCGCGGTCAGAAAAACTTTATGTTCACCCACGTAGGCGCCGTCGACAAAACTCCCCTGAATATCCGTCTTGAGCGTGAACTGCCCATTCACATCGATGATACCGAGACTCCCAGACGAACGGCCGTCCACTGGCTCGGTAAGAACTTGTCCGCTTGAAAGCGGGTTGGTTCCGATCATAACGGTTCCCTTCGCCGGAACCACCGGAGGTAAAGCCAAGGACCGAAGCCAGTCGACGCCATTAAAGAATCCAAAGAAGGCGATCAGTCCGGAAAACACTACCAGTAGGATTACAACCAGTACCGCGATTCGGCGCACATTGAAGATCATCGGAACCGGCGTCCCATCATTGGGAGCATCTGGGGTCAATTCAGGGTTCATTTCGAAGGCTCCAAGATTCGAGGTATTGACAATCCCTGCTGGTTTCTCTGTGCCTGCGGATTTCCCTGCACGATCACGTACTCGCGATCTGGCGTCAATTGCCCGAGCGTGGTCTGCTCCCCATCAGGCCAGCGGACCTCCACCGCGAACTGGTCATCCTCAGGCAATATCGCCAAGAACATTCGCTTCTCGCTCGCGGACAAATAGCTCCCGCCGCCGGTGATCTGACTTACCGTCTTTCGCGTTCGGGAATGAAAAGTCACCACACTCCCGACGCCGTCACGGTTGCTTGTGGTGCCCACCAATCTCAGCACAAGACACCGCTTGCCCGCGGTTCGGTCCCTGATTTGATTCAGTAGTAACGCGGGGGGAGTGTCTTGATGACTAATCATGACGTCTTGGTCTCCGTCGTTGTCCATATCCGCGACGACGAGTCCACGTCCCACGTGAGGCTCGGAAAAAAAGTCGCCGGCCACTGGTCCCACCAGTCGGAACTGCCCACGCACGTTTTTCCAGAGGAGGCACGGTTGAGCATAGGGTGCATCCTGGTCCAGCAAATGGCGATTGTTGTCGACGTGACCATTGGTGACCACTACGTCCACCCACGCGTCGAGATCGAAATCACTAAATGCCGTGCCCCAGCCGACCCAGGGAATGCTGTCCGCCGCGAGACCGCGGGGCCGACTTGTCTCGCGAAACAATTCCTCCCCCTGGTTTTCGTACAGTGAGTTGCTTTCGTTTTGGAAGTTCGTCACGAACAGATCGAATCGGCCGTCTCGATTGACATCGGCAACGTCGACTCCCATGCCCGCTTGTGTGTTTCCAAGGGCGCTGTATGCCGTACCCGATGCCTCGCTGACGTCGCGGAATCGTCCTCCGCCGACATTGACGAGCAGTGAGTTGGGATGGAGATCATTACCGACGTAGATGTCGATAAGTCCGTCGGCCGTCAAATCCGCTGCGACGACTCCTTGCGCTCGCAAATTGCGTGTCCCGATTCCCGAACTCTCTGACGCATCCACGAAGGTCCTGTCACCGGCGTTGAGATACAGGATATTCCGCCCCCCCTCGATCGAATTCGGACTACAAAACAGCCGAATACCCCGCTGACGGTCGCCGCAGTACAGATTTGTTTCCGGGGTCCAGATGCCATAGTTGCACACATACAAGTCCAACAAACCATCTCCATCAGCATCCAAGAACGCAGCGCTCGTGCCCCAGCGTTCAGCCGCCACGGAAGCCGCCAGACCGATCTCCTGAAACGTTCCATCGCCGAGATTTCGAAACAGACAATTCGCGCCGTAGCAAGTGACATACACATCGGGAAATCCGTCATTATCAAAGTCCCCGACGGCAATCCCCGCGCTAAAGCTTTTGAGTCCGAGTCCACTTTTCGTGGTCACGTCATCAAATCGCCATGCGCCCAGGTTTCTATACATTCGGTTCGTCGGTGATCGGTCATCGACTTTGACGGGAATCGCCGTTCCCGTGGCGAAATACAAATCCTGAAAACCATCGCGATCGAAATCAATTGCCGCCAAGCCGCTGCCATTAGCCGCCGGAAACGGCTTTTCTGGCGAGTCTCCACTAATATGTCGAAAATCGATATGGGACTCGGCCGTTACGTCCCGAAACCAATCACTCGCGGATGATGGCCGCCGTTGGATCGGCCGTTTGTCCGACGGAAGTATCATGGCGGGCGGAGAACGACGCTGGGTCGCGCCGTTAACGACAGTTGTCCGTGCCGGCTGAGAGAAACTCCAACAGATCGTCAGCACAACCGATACGGTGATCGCAGCAACGACGAGGAACATTAGACGCCAGCGCACGTGGACACCCCTTAGTGTTCCTTGACCGGAAACTGATCCAGCGGCGGAAGCGCACCCCGATTTTGAATCGCAGCGGCGAGTTGGCGAACAAAGTCGTCGCGAATTTCCTCCCGGGGGATCGTCCGAAAAATGGCATCGGCTTGTTCCCAATTGCCGGCTTCCGCGAAGCGATATGCCTGGATTATCCACGCCCAAAACGAATTCGGCGAATCGGTGACGACCCGATCGATCGTCCCCATGAGTCTTTCGTGTTTTCGCAAAGTCGCGGTCCGCGCTTGCCACTCAGCTGCGGCCGCCTCGTCCTTGAGAAGTACGGAGGCACGTTGAAAAAGGTACGCGGTGCTGGCCCGCAAATCGGGACGAGCTTTCAACGGCGCTAGCCACTCGATCGCTTGCTTTCCGTCCTGATTGGTCATCGCAGCATTTGCCAGTGCCTCCCGTGCCGCCACGTTTTCCGGTTCACATTTCAACGCTGATTGCCAAAACGACACAGCTCGCGCCGATTCACCAACTTGATCCGCGGCGTCGCCCAAGAGGGCATAGGCTTCGGCCGTCGGTTGCAGCAAAATGCTACGTCCTAAGATTGGCAGAGCCTCGCGGGGGCGTCCGGCTTGAAGCAACGTGCGGCCATAAAAGATGAACATTTCGTGCCGCGCGATCTGCAGGTGCTCGCCGTCTGGCTCCAATTCCAACACGCGATGACATTCCTTGGCCGCCGGATCATAATTGCGAAGATCATGCTGGATCGTGGCGAGTAGCAACCGCCCGCGAGCCTCGCAGTTAGGGAGGGCGGTGAATTCCGCAGCGCTCACCAACGCCTCGCGAAACATTTGCAACCTCATTCGGCAGACGGTGAGCTCATACAGCGCGTTCGCGTTATGCGGTTCAAGCTCGCACACGCGTAGCAGTAGCGGCATGGCTCCCGAAAATCGATTCAGACTCAACAACGCTTCTGCCCAGAGGTAGGTATCCCGAACATCCGCAGCGCCCGACGATTCAAAGCACGCGACCGCTTCTTGTGGACGTCCAAGACGCGTGAGCGCACGTCCCTTGAGGGCCAAGGCCCTACGGTGTCCTGGATGCGAGTCCAAAAAGTAATCCGCCAGACCGACTGCTCGCTGGTAGTCGCCGGCCAACCAGGCCTGTTCCGCTTCGGCGAGCGGCCGTTCCCGCCAACTTGCGGCACCCCAGGCGATCCCCAAAGCCACGATCAACACGCCGATCGCGGAACAGAACCAACGTAACGCCTTCCACATGCGCCGCCGTGGCAAGACTTCAACGGGGGGTGAACCGCACGCATCCTGGCTTGGTATAACTTGCTGCATGTTGCCGATATTCGTTAGTAGCTTCGTCCGGAAGAAGGGCGAAGGATCGGGCTCACATTGGTGGCGACGACCGTCGATTATAACCTGGACAGCCACGCCGAAAACCATTCGCACGACTCGACGGATGCCGGAATGTTGGATAAGGTGCGAAAAATTCCCCCCCCGACATTTACATCCATGAAATATCGCGAACTGACTGTCCTGCTGCCCTGCCATAGCCTTGAGGACTTTCCGCTGTACCATGTCGGCGAGGATGCCGAGAGCTTGCTCGCGTGCTGGACTGCGCTCTGGCACCCGACGCTGGTGGCGACCTCCGGATCCGGCCCAAAATGGCATCGAGTCGATTTGCCGCCCGACGACTTGACGAACATGTTGATTCTCGTGCCGACCGTCAGCAAGTCCCAGTTGCCGACGGGATTCGCCCAGCGGGCCAAGGATGTGGGCGCCGTCCTGATCGGTCAAGAGCGCGACCGCCAGTCGATTCTGCAGATGGCTTTCGGACCGCTCGATGGCGGTGACGGTGGTATGGACGCCGAATTGGCAGCCGACTTTCTCGCGCTCGGCTACGCCTATCTGCAGATCCAGGTTCTGACTCGCC
>CAZFLF010000179.1:0-9365 GCA_964519825.1 uncultured Pirellulaceae bacterium
CGGATACCAGGCCGGAGAATTTGGCTATCTCGACATGCTGACCGCACAGCGCACGTTTGCGCAGACAAATCTCGCACATATCGAAGCTATCGGTGAGCTGTGGGCTGCGATTGTGGAGATCGAGGGCCTGCTGCTGAAAGACAGCCTGGATGGCTGAAAAAGGTCGAGAGTCCAAGGTCGCGAGTCGAGGGCCGGAAAAGGGGCGAGGGCGGAGGGACGAGGGTCGAGAGCAGAACGGACGAATGTCAAACCAACTCAAAGGGGAAGCAGGTGCTTCGATTTGAAAAGCTTGATGTGTGGCAACGGAATAGCAACGAATCGCTCCGTCTGGCCCTCGACCCTCGACGCTCGACCCTCGTCTCTTTCTGGCCCTGGACCCCAGACTCTCGACGCTCGACCTTCGTCTGGTCATTGACGCGTCGGCTGGAAATGCCAACGATGAGGTGGAGAGGATTTCTCCGTTTGGAGTCGTACATGCGATTTCCCGTTCCTCAGATTTCGATCTGTGTATTGCTGGTCCACCTACTGGTGGGCTGCTGCTGGCATCATGCACACACATGCGACGTCAATTGCTGCAATCAACCGGCAGCAACGGCTAGGGCTTGCGCCTGCAGTAGTCATCAAACAGCAGAACGTCATGGCGACGATGCCCGCGAACATGGTCACGGCAGCACACCGGCGGAAAGCGAAGGCGATTCTCATCCCCATCGATGCGCGGGCGGACACTGTACGTTTTTGCGATCCCAGCGATTAGCGGAGCAAGAAGCCGATTACTACAGCCACCCGTTGCCCTGTGATCCAGCTTCTTTGACTTCTTTCGATGTCCAGGGCATGATCGCCCAGTCGACACAAGCCTTCACACTGGCTAATCAGATTTGTGAGGACGGTCCGCCAATTCGGCGGCATCTGCTTCTCAACATCCTAGTCATCTAATCCGTCACTCTCGGCCGGGTAGGACGCTCGCACTGGCGCTGCCATTGCGTACTGGCTTAGCGTTCTTAGTCTTCCCTGCCCCGGACACTAATTCACGTTTGTGGTTGTCAGTACCACAAAACTTCTTTGCGGCATTGCAGGTTGAAGATCGGAGATCCAGAACGATGAAACCCCCATTCACTTTCGTCCACAAGTATTGGAAGTCCGTAGTAACCGCATTGGTACTCGTTTTGATTGCCGCCGCCGCAGCGGCAACGCATCAGCAATGGCTCCCCATTTCGCTGGATTACCTTTCGCTTGGAAAGCACCCTGTCGAGGGCCTGCACAATGATGAACCTAGTCACGATCACTCAACGCCCGCTCACGAAGTTCATCACGCAGGCCACGACGAAACAAACTCGCTGGAGTTAAGCCAAACGGCGCAGAAAAACATCGGGCTCCGAACTGCCAAAATTAAATTACAAGAGTTCGTAAAAACCATTTCGGTTCCCGGCATTGTGGTCGAGAGGACCGGACGATCACAAATTGACATCACTGCTCCGATGGCAGGCATCGTCACAAAGGTATTTCTGATTGAGGGCGAAGCCCTGACGGCGGGGCAGCAGCTTTTTGAGATTCGGCTGACGCACGAGGAACTGGTAATGGCTCAACGCGAATTTCTCAAGTCTGCCGAGGAACTGGATGTCGTTAAGCGAGAAGTGGCGCGGTTAGAGTCAGTGGGCGAGGGGATCGTCGCCGGTAAGACGATGCTCGAACGCAAGTTCGAACAACAGAAAATCGAAGCCGCGCTTCACGCCCAGCAGCAGGGACTATTGTTGCACGGTCTGACTACCGATCAGGTGCAGGCCATCCTCAAAACGCGGACCCTGCTCCAAAAGTTAACCGTGGCGGCGCCTCAACACGAAGACCTTTCGGAGAACTGCAAATCGGAGCATTCCTTTCACGTTCAAAAGCTCAACGTGAAGCCCGGCCAGCACGTCGAGGCTGGCGAGAATCTGTGCACGATTGCCGACCATTGTGAGCTGTTCATTGAAGGCACAGCATTTGAACAAGACGTTGAGAGTCTCAACCGCGCCGCGGCGGCGACCTGGGATGTCACGGCTGTCCTTGGAGATGAAACCAGAAAGACTGTGCCGGGACTGACGATTATTTATTTGTCGGACCAAATAGATCCGCAGTCCCGCGCGCTGCACTTCTATGTCCGCTTGCCGAACAACGTCATTCGTGATTCGACGACTGACGCTCATCGTTTCATTGTGTGGCAGTTCCGGCCAGGGCAGAGAATGCAACTAGAAATCCCTGTCGAAAAATGGCCAGATCGCATCGTGTTACCGATTGATGCCGTCGCTCAGGACGGAGCAGAGACCTATGTGTTCGTGCCCAATGGCGACCACTTCGACCGCCGTCCCGTACATGTCGAATATCGGGACCAGTTTTGGGCCGTGATTGCCAATGACGGGTCACTCTTTCCCGAGGACATCGTCGCCATCTCCAGTGCTCAACAAATGCAGTTGGCGCTCAAGAACAAGGCCGGCAGTGGCATCGATCCGCATGCCGGGCATAACCATTAGAAAGTCGAGGGCCAAGGGTCCAGTGTCGAGAGCCAGAAAGAGTCGAGGGTCCACGGTCGAGGGCGGAGAGCCAGACAGCTCAGCGTCCGTAACAATGTTTCACCCACGAACTTTGACGAGAGTAACTGCAAAGGAGAATGTGATGTTTCGATTTGAAAAACTGGACGCTTGGCAAAAGGCAATTGAATACGCCGACCTTGTCTACTCAGCATCAAGAACTTTTCCGGATGACGAGCGTTTTGGCCTTACCAGTCAATTACGCCGAGCTGCCGTCTCAATTTCCTCTAACATCGCTGAGGGAACGGGTCGGTCGTCCGATGCCGATTTCTCGCGATTTGTGGAGATTAGTTACGGTTCTTTGATGGAGACAGTCTCGCAGTCTCATGTTGCCCAGCGTCAACATTTCATTGAAAAAATCTCCTTCGACGATCTGTATCAACGAGCGGACCAACTCGCGCGCATGTTGAGCGGTCTGAGAACTAGCCTCGCTGGGCCTCGAACCGCTTCTTCTGGCCCTGGACCCTAGACTCTTGACCCTCGTCTCTTTCTGGCCCTGGACCCTAGACTCTCCGCCTTCGACCCTTTTTGGCCCTCGACCCTCGACTTTCGACCCTCGACTCTCCCATGCTCAATGCCATTATCAAGTTGTCGCTGCGGTACCGGACGATCACGATCGCCCTGGCGCTCGTTCTCACGGTGTACGGCAGCTATGAACTTTACCGCCTGCCGATTGACGTGTTCCCGGATCTGAACCGACCGCGTGTCACGATCATGACAGAGGCCCTCGGCCTTGCTCCGGAAGAGGTGGAGGTACTGATCACGTTCCCGCTGGAATCGTCGTTAAACGGTGCGACGGGTGTGCAGGCGGTTCGCAGCTCTTCGGGCGTGGGCCTATCCGTGATCAACGTTGAGTTTGCCTGGGGAACGGATATTTATGTGGACCGGCAAATCGTCGCCGAGAAATTGGCGCTGGCGGCCGACCGGTTGCCGAAAGGCATCAAGCCGCAGATGGCTCCAATCTCGTCAATTATGGGCCAGGTCCTGCAGATTGGCATGTACAGCGAAGGGAACAAAACCGACCCAATTGAAGTCCGAACGCTTGCGGACTGGGTCATCCGCCAGCGACTGCTGACCATTCCTGGAGTCGCGCAGGTGATCACGATGGGAGGTGGACGCAAGCAGTACCAGGTACTGGTGAATGCGGATGATCTACTGAAATACGATGTCACGCTGGAAGAAGTCGAGCAGGCAGTCGCCAACAGCAACTCGAACGCCACGGGTGGATACTTGGACGAAGGGGGCGACGAACTGCTCGTCCGAGCAATAGGACGTATCCAAGATGTCGAGGAACTCAAAAACGTCGTCGTCAAATCGGGCAAAGAGCGACCCGTCCTACTGAGCCAAGTCGCCCGTATTCGCGAGGCGGCACAGGTGAAGCGTGGTGACGCCGCAGTGAACGGCTCGCCGGCGGTAATAATCACGATTGCCAAGCAACCGGGAGCTGACACACGACTGCTCACCACCAACGTCATCAAAGCGCTCGATGAACTCAAACCGTCGTTGCCGCCAGACATCCGCATCAACTCCGAGGTTTATCAGCAAAAGGAGTTTATCGATTTAAGCATCAACAACGTGGTCGAGGCGTTGCGCGACGGCGGCATCCTGGTAATCATCATCTTGTTCCTATTCTTGATGAATTTCCGCACGACATTCATCACGCTTACCGCGATCCCGCTCTCGATCGTCGTGACAGGGTTAGTGTTCAAGTGGTTGGGAATGTCGATCAATACGATGACGCTCGGCGGCCTTGCTGTTGCAATTGGCGAACTAGTCGATGACGCGATCGTAGATGTGGAGAACATTTTCCGCCGGCTTAAAGAGAACAAGCATCTGCCCCATCCGAAGTCGGCGCTGCGCGTCGTCTATGAAGCCAGCAGTGAAGTCCGAAATTCGATCGTGTTCAGCACGATCCTGGTGGTACTGGTCTTCGTGCCGCTTTTCGCGTTGAGCGGAATGGAAGGCCGGCTATTCACACCGCTGGGAGTGGCCTACATCGTTTCGATTATCGCTTCGCTGTTTGTTTCGCTGACGGTAACGCCCGTCCTTTCGTATTGGCTACTTCCTCAAGCGAAGTTTATGGAGCACGAGAAGGATGGGGTACTTCTTCGCTTCCTGAAATGGCTGTTCGGATTTGCCATTCGGTTTAGCGTTAAGCATCCGGTGCCGATCCTGGCGACCGTCGCGGTTGCGGTAATCGTCAGCCTGTTTGTGGTGACGCAACTGGGGCGAGATTTTCTTCCGCCATTCAACGAGGGAAGCGTGCAAGTCAATGTGCTCCTTCCCCCGGGAACGTCACTGGCGACTTCCAACAAGATTGCTGCGATGGTTGATGAGCGGATTGGCAAGATCAAAGGGGTCGTTGCCTTCGGTCGCCGTACGGGACGAGCGGAACTCGACGAACATGCCGAGGGGGTCAACGTCTCCGAAATCATTATCAGTTTCGATCCTCGCAGTGGTCGGAGTCGCGAGGAGGTGCTGGCCGAGATCCGCGAGGAATTGACGCAAGTCCCCGGAGTGGTCATTTCGGCGGAACAACCTTTGGCGCACTTGATCTCCCACATGCTCTCCGGAGTGAAGGCGCAGGTCGGGATCAAGCTCTACGGCGATGACCTGAATATCCTGCGGCAGAAAGCAAACGAAATGAAGGCCGCAATGGAGGGTGTTGCTGGCATCAAAGACTTGATGGTTGAACAGCAAGTGGAGATTCCACAACTGCAGATCAGGCTGGATCGCGTTCGCCTGGCTGGACAGGGACTGAATTCTAATCACGTCAACGAATTCATTGAGACTGCGATGAACGGACGCATCGTTTCTGAAGTGATGCTCGGACAGCGCAAGTTTGATCTGGTGGTTCGATTGGATGACGAGTTCCGCCAAGAACCTGCCCGCTTGCGACGCTTATCCTTGAATCTGCCGTCGGGCGGCAGAATTCCCCTGGAAGATGTCGCTTCCATCCAGCGCAGCAGCGGACCCAACACGATCAATCGAGAAAACGTGCGGCGGCGGATCGTGATCCAGTGCAACACTGCCGGAAGAGACCTGAATAGCGTTGTAACCGACATCCAGAAGCGTCTCGACCCGATCCAACAGTCGCTCCCCACTGGTTACTTCATCGAGTACGGCGGTCAGTTTGAGAGCCAGCGCAATGCAACGCGAATGATCGGTCTGCTGAGTCTGATTTCGTTGGCAGCGATGTTCCTTGCGCTTTACACCCTATTCCACTCGGTCAACCTGGCCCTGCAGGTGCTGGCTGCTCTGCCGATGGCGGCAATTGGAGCCGTGGCCGCCCTTGTCGTCACAGGCCAATCGCTGACCGTCGCCAGCATGGTTGGATTCATTTCGCTTTCCGGAATCGCATCACGGAATGGCATCCTGCTTATCGCACATTACATGCATCTAGTGAAATACGAAGGAGAGCAGTTCACTCCCGAAATGATCGAACGAGCTGGCAAAGAGCGCCTAGCCCCGATGCTAATGACTGCCCTGACCGCCGGCATCGCTTTGATACCGCTTGTGCTGGCGGCGGGCGAGCCCGGCAAGGAAATCCTGTATCCCGTCGCGACGGTGATCCTCGGCGGGTTAATCAGTTCGACCTTGCTCGACTTCTTCGTACACCCAGCCCTGTTTTGGTGCTTTGGGCGCCGGCAAGCGGAACACCGCCTTGACGAACTCGATCACGATGAATTGGAACGTGTAAGTGACCTGCCGGGCAGTAAGCATCGGACGGCAAGACAGTTCACGATGCAGAAAGTTCCCACTGCGGGTTCGCAATCTCAGGATGTTTCCCAGTAACACCATTCTTGAACGGAGTCTAAATAATGCGTTCGATGTTGTTTTATTCCCGTGGCGTCTTAGCTCTCGGAACCTTTGTTGTGCTTGGCGGCTGCGGTACCAAACAGTCGTCATCACTGCCCCCCGCGCCGATACAGTGGGACGAGGATGGGCACGATCATGCCGTGCACATTCATCCGACCGAAGGTCCGCATCACGGTGAACTGATTGAGTTGGGCAGCGGACGATATCACGCGGAGTTGGTGCATGATGAAAAGTCGCACACGGTTCGCATTTACATACTTGACATCAAGGCACGCGGCAGTGTTCCTGTAGCTGAACAAAATCTGACCATCAATCTCGTTGTTCATGGGAAGCCCGTTCAATTTAAACTCTCTGCGGTTCCGCTGGATGTCGACCCAGCGGGACACTCGTCGCATTTTGAGCGGACAGACCAAAACCTTTGCGACGCCCTACATCACGCACAGACCATAGGCCGCTTCAACGTCACGATTGAGGGCAAAACCTTCGTTGGCCAAATCGAAAATCACGCGCACGCGGATAAGCACCATCATGAACATGCAGTCACCGCAAGCAGGCCAAATGTCGCGCGTTGAGACTCCAAGTTACCCCTGAGCAACTCGCGGCCTGGTTGAAACAAACGCGAACTGCGGAGATTGCAGGTCGCGCACCGTGCCAAAAAAACAACCGCGGCGGAGGGACTGGGTCGGTCCCTCCGTCGCGGTGAGATGTAGCTCAGGGTTGTTAACGATTAGTGCGGAACGTTCTCACTTGAGAACCAAAGCCCTAGACTTTGGCCTTCTTCGTGCGCGATTCGCGCAAACCGCGACTGAGAATGTCTCGGAGTAGCGGCGAGAAGTCCTCGTACTTGGCTTTGTCCGGTGACCCGTTGGCAAACTGGTAAATCGCGTCGCGCGGCTTCTTACCCAATGCCAACAACGTCGAACTGACCGTGCCACGGTCGGAATCTTTCACCACCATACCCGGTCTCCCGGATCCGGAGGACGGCCGAGCAAACACTTTGCTGGCCACCGCCAGAAACTTGACGGGGGAGTCGAGTGTTTGCAGCGTGAGCAAACGACGAGCCAGTTTGACCCGTTCATCGCGGATGTCATTCACATCACCGCCGGCCACAATACTCAAACCCGTTTGCAACTGGACGACTTCGTAATCGTCGTTGGCGTGAACGCACCAGGCCGATTCATAGTCGGCAATCACGAAATTACCGCCGAGATAGTTGCCCGTTGAAACCTCATCGAGACACATATCGACCGCACGACGCGCCGAACCAGCACGCAACAGTTCCTTAACCAGGACGCCACGCGACTTAGGACCGAGCGGCGGGTGGAACCGATGCCGATTGCAAACTCCGACAAACAAACCGTTTTGATTGACGCCCAACCATGTGCCCCCCTGCTGCTTGTCCAGGCCACAAAGAATGCGGGGCTTGCCGGACTGGATTGACGGTACCGTCGACTGACGGTCATACGCCTCCTCCCGATTTGCCGCCACAAGGATCGGCGTTTCATTTACCAACTTGTACTGAATCGCAAGAATACACATTTAATACTTTCGTTACGGTAAACCGAAAACCGCGAATCAGCCTCCGGACCGTCTCGCGGGATGTGATCAATGTAAGCAGGGCCCCACCCGTCGCACACCCATCTTTATGGTGGGTCACACCACAAATTCTACGGATTCCCCTAGATATAGCTAGCTAACGAGTGGACCGCGATACAGGAATGGACCCCAACCCTTGTCTGTTACCGCCAAAGCCCGTAACTTGCTCGCTCCGCGTCGCTTGGACAAATTGCCAACTGTTTTGGCCGACGGTGATTGTTGTTACGGGACCAATGTGATTGACGTTGCGGGGGCAAGTCGAGGCAGTTTATATGTCGAAAAATTCCACTCCCATTCGAATCGCAATCATCGGCGCTGGGGCCGTCAGCGATTACCACCATGTTCCCGGGATCCGGCTCGATCCGCGTGCCAAGTTGGTCGCCGCTTGCGACACAAGCCAAGAACTACTCAATCAGCGGCGGAAGGATTGGGGGATCGAATGGACGACGACCCACTTCGAGGAGGTGTGCACTTCCCCGAACGTTGACGCAATCATCATCGCCACCCCGAATTTCACGCATCGAGAGATTTCGGTCCTCGCCGCGCGGAACGGCAAGCACATCATGTGTGAAAAGCCGTTGGGACTGAACGCCGAGGAAGTACGTGAGATGTACCGGGCGGCGCGCGATCACCACGTCACTCACATGACAGCGTTTACGTATCGCTTCGTACCCGCGATGCGATACCTGAACCATTTGGTGAAGTCCGGATCGCTCGGGCAGCCACGCCACTTTCGCAGCCAGCGATTTCTCGACTGGCCGGAAACGAGTTGGGGTTGGCGGCAGTACAAGGACAAGGCTGGTGCCGGTGACTTGTTCGATATGACGATTCATCGCATCGACTTCGCCATCGACTTGCTTGGTCCGATCAAATGCATCTCGGGGGCGGTCGCCCGCTTCGCTCCACGGGACCGCACGAAAGACGGCCAGCCATGTCCACCCTCCGAAGTCGACGATTGGTCGACACTTATCGGTGAGTTTACGTGCGGCGCGACCGGAGTATGGGAAGGAACGACGGTCGCCAAGGGATATGGAATGAAAGGATTCGGCCATGAATGGGCCGAAGTCAATGGTGCGGAGGGTTCTGGCGTCTACCGCATGCATGATCCGAATCACATCTTGCTGGGTAAGACCGGCAGCGACCTGGCCTCCGTGGCAGTTCCCGAGAAGTTCTTGAAGCCGAAGGACAGCCCGCGTGATCCAAGCGACGGCGAGCCGGCCACCGTGTTTCGTTGCGACCTCGTCTGGGAGTTCGTATCGGCGATCGTCAGCCGTCGGGACGCAGTTCCGAGCTTCTATGACGGCTTGCGGGCACAGATCATTGCTGACGCGGTGTTGCGATCACATTCCGAGCGACGCTGGTTAGACACCCCCGACGAACCGAGAGGTT
>CAZFLF010000180.1:0-9361 GCA_964519825.1 uncultured Pirellulaceae bacterium
TCGCGCCTGATCTTGTCGCTGTCGACCCCGAATCGCCTGTTCTGGTCGCTGTCGATCCCGAATCGCCTGTTCTTGTCGCGCTCGATCACTGCGATTGGGCGGTCTGGGGTTGGCGGGTCTGCGATTGGGGCCACCTCCCGGATTGCTTGGTTGCGACGGGTAGGAAACTATCGGTTCAGTTAACTGATTTATGCGTTCGTCACGCTGCCGTCGAATTTCGTCTGCGTGAGGACTAGACTCCTCGACCTGTTGCTGTTCATCCTGCTGCGTAGCGCCAGTTCTGAACTCTCTTCCGTCTTCGGTGCTGAGGAAGCTGGGAGTCGTGTCGCTTCGGCTGCTGGCGGTTAGTCTTTCGAGAAGCTGCGCCGTCGCATCTGGCTGAGCGCTCTCAGTGTCCGCACGGCCCTGGCGCGTGATCGAACGCAGATATGCTTTCTGTTTTTCGGTTAGCCACGGCAGCTCGTCAATTACTTGATCGAGCCGATCGAGCTGATCGGGATTGCCAATGTAACGAGCGGCCCTGATTTCCCCGATAAGTCCGTGAAACTGCGTAAAGGCTTCGGGGGTCATTTCATCGACCGACACAAGGAGGCCGGGGTCCACCGCGCGAGACTCGCCGGTTAACTTTCTCGATGCAGCAAGCGACGCGGACATATCGCTTTTGCCGTGCTGGTCGAAGTACTTCTGCAGCCGCTCAAGCGTGGGCTGGTCGCGTTTATCAACCGCTATCTTCGCCGCCAGTTTCAACAACTCGTCCGACTTGATAGCCTTTTGGCAGCGAAGCAGCACTCGCTCGCCTTCGGCCAGACGTAGTGCGACGTCAGTCATCAGTGCGGGATCCAGCCGGTTCCAAGCCTCGTCCAGAACCGACAAGTCCAAATACCGCTCGAACGCGAGATCTCGCAACTCGTCTGAAACCTGGCGCGTAGCAGACACATCGGCGATTCCAACGGGCGCGTCAATCGAAGGGGGCGGCAGATCCGTATCGAGTGAGAATTGGTCCTCGCCGACCGACATGGGAACTTCCGTGTCGCTTGGCCCTTCACGGAGCAACTGGGCGCGCAGTGGCGTGGTGCAGACAATCATCACAGTAGCCACACAAGCATACTTTAGGATGCAATACGAACGTCTCATTGGTCGAACTCCTTGTGGGAGAAAGTGATTGCAGGGCCAACGCGCTAACGTAGGTTACCAGTCATGTCAAAGTTAACGGGTTGGTTGTAAGTCAAAGTATTGAGCCACCCTGAGTTGTAACGATCGCCGTTAAAGTATTTGAAACGTCCCAGGGGAGTCTCAATAACCTTTCCTTTTTCACCGGTGAC
Source organism: uncultured Pirellulaceae bacterium (assembly GCA_964519825.1). Classification (GTDB taxonomy): domain Bacteria; phylum Planctomycetota; class Planctomycetia; order Pirellulales; family Pirellulaceae; genus CAZFLF01. Next base: position 1,323 of record CAZFLF010000180.1, read on the forward strand.
CTCTTTTCCGTTGTGCTTCAGAGTTCCCAGCCGTGTCTCGCTTCGGCTTCCTGCCGCCACAACCGAGTAGGCGTACTGCCAGCCCAGCCGCCCGTAGGTTCCGGCCTTGGTAGGGAAGTTGCAGGCTCCCTCGGGCGCCTCTCGGAGTGGCGACTTGTCCACAACGTCGAGATGGGTCTGGGGCGGCGAGGGGAGTCTCGCTGGCGTCGGAATCGCCGTCGGATTTTTCAGTGGATGAACTGACGGTTTAAGGGCTGGTGGGGGAGTCCCACCCGTCCGGTCGTCGCCGGCCACGGTGAACACGGACCAATAGTAAGGATGTGTCAGGAATCGCAGCGGCTCTTGGGGGAACTCGCGCCAGGTTTTGAGATACACGCGTTGGGCCTCGGCCAGTGCCTGCGGGGCCGAAGTGCCGGACGCAATCCGGATCCAGAAGTCCTTCATAATGTCGGGAGCCGTGTTGTCGTATATATCCCACAGGCCGGAGACCACGGTCCGAGCGCCGCTTTGCAGCATGGCGCGCTGGACACCGAACAGGTCGTCCCCAGGCAGGGGCGAACGATCGGCAAACCCGCCGTAGCACGCATTCAACACGACCAGATCGCTCCGCACGTCTAACGCGTAAATCTCTTCCGCCCGAAGATAGCCATCGTTTTTCTCGTCGGCGTGACAGACCAAGTAGGCTTCCAGCGGCCGATCCGGAACCTTTTGGCCATGGGTCGAGATCGATAGGATGCCCGGCCGGGCCAGCAGGCTTCTTAAGCTGGTCTCGGTGGCGTCAATGTCGGACACCGAACGGCGAACGCGGTCGCCGAAAACGCTGTGAAGGTTCGCGACTTCCGTTTTCACGCCGTCAAGTCGCATCGCGCGACTGCCAAAATCAACGATGCCCATGATGTTTACTTCGTCCAGCGGGCGGTTTTCCCGCTCGCGCAGCAACCGCCAAGTGGTCAAGGATGGCGCATGCACCAGATGGAACGGCTCCTCGACGAAAAACTTGGGACGCGGCATCCGACTCGATTCGATAACCGTTTCATCGAGTTCTGTGACCAGCGCCGCGAATGGGAAGTAGTGCAGAATATGGTGGGGTACGATGACCAGCGTGCGCGTCTGGCCGAGGGCCTTTCGGCACTCGCTGGGGACTAATGTGTTGTAGAACCAGTGCAGTTCGTCTTGCCAGGACTGTTCAAATCGCAGTTTAGCTCCCCTCCCGGCCGAATTCGCAATCCGGCGACCTTCGGCAGGACCCAGCTTGTCCAAACCGCTGATCAGCCGCTTCACACGGGCGATCAGCTCGCGCGATTCCAGGAGTTGGCCGTCGGGGTCGAGCAACGGATACGCCGTTACTTCGCCAGACTTGAACTGGAACACCCAGGCCCGCCGCGTACCGATGAAATACTCCAACGCGCCGACGTCCGCGGGCCACGCTGAAAGAAGATTTTCGACATGTTCGGCTGCGTCGGAACTGGCTTTTGCCGCGCCGCGTGCCGCGAGCACGTCCTGCAGCGCCCGCGCTTTGGCCAGTTCAGCAAAACGCAGGGCCTCGGCGGGACGACCGGCGGTAATCGAAAGCTCGACAATCTGTTCGTTCACATACGCTGGTCGAGCCAAGAACCCCGCCAAATTCAGGCCGATCTGATCCGAGGGCAATCGCTCGCGCAGGGACTCCGTCAACAAATGAGAAATCAGAAAGTGTTTGAGTGGTTCGTCGGAGGCAGCGCCGGTTTGACGCGCCACGAGCCCGAGCAACCGATGAATTCCTTCCGCGCCCAACAAAGAGCCGGCATTTAGATACTGCCGCCGGGCCTGCCGGGCTTCTTCGCGGCACGCGTCCCAGGCGCTAGAACGGTAGGCCATGTGCGCAAGAATCTCGTGACCCACGGCCTGTGTGAGAACATCCCCCCGGTCACTGCCTAAGGTGTGTGACAGTGCGTCTCGCGCCAATTTCTCCGCCATTTGATGGGCCGCAGTCTCACCGGCGGCGAACCGCTGGGGACCCTCAAGCGTCGAATTGAAGACATGCAGCAGGTCGGCCAGCAACGCATAGGCTTTCGCCAGATTGATGTGTACCGGCGCAATGTGGTCCGTCCCGAGTTGCTGCGCGACCGACAACGCCCGCATGTATTCCTCCTGTGCCGACTCCCAGTCCCGCAACGCGGCTAACAACGGGCTCTCGACGCCGGCCGCGATTTGGAAGGCGTGATTGTGAACACGGTCCTGAGCCCGTCCCAAGAGGTGATTTGCGAAGTTATTATGGACGCGAAGTGCGTCGCCCGCTTCGCCTTGGGGCAGACCATCGACGGCTTGCAAGAACAGGGCGTCGGCAAGGTCTCCGGTCGCCTGACCGGATTCGGCGAGCACCACGGCCAGATAGAGCCGTGCCAGTAGATGTGCACGAGGGCTGCTCTGAGCCTCGGGTGATTTGAGTAGCAAAGCCGCGTTGTTCCATTCGCCCAGCGCGAGAGCGCGCCGGGCCTGGTCAATGACAGCGATTCCAACCTCGTCTTTCTCGTGTTTCGCCATCGTGCCTTCCGTGGCAGCGGCGGTTGGACCGCTGAGCCGGCCCCGTACCTGTTGTTGCAGACCCTGCAGATGTGGCGTCAGATCGGCTGGCGTGGCGGCATCCAACAAATCCAGCGCGTCGGCCAAGTAGGATTGCGACTTTCCTTCATCGTCGCGTTGGTCGAGCAATCGTTCGGTCGCGAATTGCAGATACATGGCGTCGTTGCGAGTGCCCAGCAACGATTCCAGTTCTCGCAGGGGCCGCAACATCCAGTCGCGGATGTCAGCATCTTCCATGCGGAATGCCGTCATCGGTCCGCCGCTGGCCGCTCGCACCGTGTACTCGCCCGGGGTCAGGCCGGACTGCAACGATTCGGGAAGAGCGCGGATCTCGGACCACGCCTGTCTCTCCTGCCCTTCCGCAAAAGGAATGCGCAGCAGCTCCTGGCCGTCGCGATTGAGGATTAATTCATCGGCCGGAAATGGCGCCTTGCCCTGACCTTCGGGACGCCTGCGCAATGTAATTTTGGGTTCGAGATTCACACCCTGTCCGGTGGGAGTAATCAGTCCAGCCCCGCGAACCACGAAGCGAGACAGCAACTGGTCCAGTTGCGCTGTCGCGACCAACGCTCCAGCGGCGGATGCCAAGTTCTCTCCACCCCGGCTCGATGCCCGTACCCACTCCAGACGCGATATGGAGGATGCGTCCGTGGCCGGCAGTTGCTCAGCCGGCAACCCGATCCAGTAGTCGCGCCCGTCCACCGACCAGACGAGCAATCCAGTCTGGCTCAGGTCGGACGGAGTTGGCGGGATAGATACGCCGCGAACTTCAATTTCTCCCTGTTGGCTCAGGCAGATCAACATCCCCTGGGGCTGCTCATTTCCCGCAGCCAGAGCCACGTGATATGGGGAACACAAAGCCAGGACATGAGCCGCGATCGCCAGCCTGCGCAACCGTCTCGGCTGGGAACATGGACTACCGAGGTTCGAGCAACCGAGCGGTTTCCAATGGGTCATTGAGTTCCCCGACGATACGTGGCTGTATGAGATTGGCGGGCCTTCCCGCGTGTCGATCGGCGCGGGGCATCAGACGCCACTCGCCTTATCGCTGGAACTGCGACAACCGGACACACAAAAAACGGATTTTCGGGCACTGTTCGCTCGTGCTTCCAAACCTCATGGAGGTTCTGCCCACCCACGTAATGATCGATTCTTGCTGACCGTCGAACCGTCGCGGGAGTTCCGTCAGAGGTTTATTGAGGCCGCTCGCGATTGGGTGCAACAGTCACGTTGCATTGACCGGAGCGGATTGTGCGCGTCCTTCGACCGATGATCGCGTCAAATCACAACAAGGCAAAATCAGCCCAGTCGATCATAAGCTACGGTGAATAACACCATGACGACGCGCGGCAATTGGCTTATTCGGCCAAAGCCGCCGCTACTCTGGCCAGCGATCGTTCATGTTGTTTTCGGACAGCATCCGGCTGGCGCCCGTCTATACGACGAGCGATGTCCTTCCAACTGGCGCCGTCGTCTCGCCATTGCAGGATGAGACGATCTCGATCCGGCAATCGGCGAGCCAGTTCCTCGGCCAACTCCAATGCCACCAGTTCATCGCAAGGCGAAGGGGCACGATGCTGCAGGAACGGCTCCATGAACGCGTCGATACCAACGTTCCTGCGGAGGTCACGGCGCTGTGCATGCCAATAACGGACCTGCTGCGCAACTCGCCGCCGGGCGATCGTTTTTAGTAGCCCAATAAGTTCCTGCGCACTATGCAGCTCAAATTCGCCACCCTTCAGACCAAGCACAAACTGCGTCACGACCGATTGAAAAATGTCACTCTCCTCAACGACGCGACGAAGGCGGCAGTCCAAGAGCGAGAATCGAATCTCACGCCGAATGGCATCGCCGTAACTGTCCAGGAGCGAGCGAATCGCGACCTCGTCACCCACACGGGCGCGGCTGATCAACTCCGCAAGCGAACCAAACTCTCCCGACATTTCTCACCTCCGCCAGATCAATCAATCAGCCACGCGTATCTACGCGATTCGCGATTTCGGCGCCATGAGGTTGCATGCGCTCGCTCACCGGCCGCGTCATCCGTTGTCCGTTGTCAGCATTCGCTGCCACGGGGGGCGGGCCGACGTCGCGATGGGACTGCCCACCGTTGCGACGGATCACTTCTTTACCTACCCGATCAACGGCATCGACCGTGATCGATTCCGAGAAACGGATTAACGAGGATTCATCGCCTCCCCTATCAGTGCGTAATCCAGCCTCGGCAGGGCTCAAACAAAAGAAATTTTGTTTTTGGGTCGCAATGACGCGTACTAAGGAGAGAGTCGACGATTGGGACGGGTGCCAAACGCATACCGGAAGTCCCGCTGCGTGTGGCAAGGCCCTTGGTCCACCACTTACTGGTCGAGGCCGAGATGATGCCGCAGGCCGAAGATTCAGTGATTATGGCCCTTTTTCAATTGACTGAATTCGCGCCTCCCGTGACGGCATCACTCAACGCACCCGTATCGTCGCGAGATCGTGATTGTCGCTCGGTGCATTCCAACGCCGGATGTCGCCGTCGTGGCTCGCGGAGACAAGAATCTGCCCATCGGGTGAGAAAGTAAGTGAATTGACATCGCGCGTATGACCGCGGAGTCTGATCAAGTGTTTTCCGCTGGACGCATGCCACAGCGAGATGGTCCCGTCGGCGCTTGCTGACGCGAAGGTCTTTCCGTCAGGGGAAAACACTAACGCGCGCACCGCACCAGTATGACCGAGAAGCTCAGCGCGCAATTCACCCGTCATGGCGTCCCAGAGCTTTACAGCACCTGAATTATTGCCGGTGGCCAGAGTTAGACCATCCGAGCTAAATGACAAACTCGAAACCCCAGCGTTATCGCGTATGACCCGCGAAGGAGTCAGATCACCCGATTCGGTCAGCTCGTTGAGATGCCAGAGCTTAATCGTGTGGTCGCTGCTACCGGCGGCAAGCGTGTCGCCCTTGGGCGAAAACGCCACCGAGTATACATCCGTGAACGCCTGTTCCGGCTGGTTGTTGTCATGGCCTTGGAGACACCATCGCTGCTGACCGGTGAATACGTCCCAAATGCGCAGCGTTCGATCGCGGCTGCCGGAGGCCATGAGGCGGCCGTCGGGTGAAAACGCAATGCATCGCACCGGCGCAGTGTGTCCCTGGAATGTATTCCGTGTCTCAAGTGTGGCGGAGTCCCAAAGCTTAATCGTCAGGTCATAGCTGCCGGTGGCAAACGTCCGGCCGTTGGGCGCATAAGCCACACAACTCACCAGGCTGGAGTGCCCTGACAAGGATGCCTTCCTGCGTCCTGACTGCACGTCCCAGAGGCGGATGCACTCTTCGGATTTAACGTTATCACCAACCGAGACCAGCGACTCTCCGTTAGGGGAAAAGGCCACGCCCCAGGCCTCCTCCCCAGCATGGACACCAACGATCTCCAAGGATGGATTCGCCCACCAGCGGATCGTACCTCCCGTACTAATTGCAAACCACTTTCCGTCGGGCGCAAACTTGAGCGCTCGTACGTTGCCAGGCCCTGGGCTGAATTCCGCAATGCTTCGCCGGGATTCGATGTCCCACAGCTTGACAAGAGGGTCGGCACCTCCAGTGGCCAGGAATCGACCGTCGGAAGAAAACGCAAGCGCCCAAATCTCTTTGGTATGGCCGTTCAATGTGGCGATTTGCCTTCCAGTGGCGGGCTCGAAGCAGTTGACCGTTCCATCACTTCTCCCGCAAGCCATGACTTCACCATTAATTGCCAGCGCGCCCACCCATCCTTTATTCGTGCTGGTTCCCAGACGCCAGAGTAGTTCACCGGTCGCGAGATCCTGAGAGTACACTCCGCGTCCAGCAGCGGAGATAATCTGTTGACCATCGCGGGAGAGACCGACTGCGCTGATTCCGTTGCCATGTTCGCTCGGCAGGAGCAGTTTCCGTTGACAGGTGGTCAGGTTCCACACCTGGATGGTGGCGGGCTCAGTTTTTGAGGGCTTGCCAGTGCCGAGAACGATCGCCTTTGCGTCAGATGTGAACTGCACGGAGTTCACTGGCGGCATCGGTCCAGGCAATTCTAGAACGAGCCGCCCTGTGGCGACTTCCCACACCCTTAGTTCGCCCGTGCCACCGTCTCCACCGCCACCGGCCGCCACCAAGGTGCCGTCGGGAGAGAATGCCACGCAGTAAACTCCCGACTGATTAATCCTCAACGTCGTGCGCACTTTCTCCGTGGCTATGTCCCATAATTCCAACGTTCCACCCTCACGGGCCGTAGCCAGGGTTCGGCCGTCCGGCGAAATATCCAGTCCATAAATGCTCTTCGTGTTCCACGGCCAAGTCTTCGGCTCGCGATGGACGAGGTCCCACAAGTAGTACCATTCGAAGCCCCGCAGATCCTCTGCACCGGGCGGGGGGCGGAGTTCGTTGAGTAATTCAATCGCCTGCTGAGGGTTGGTTTTGAACCCGGCGTCGATGATGCCGATCTTGGCTGGGTATTGGGTTGCACGGACCAGCCGCCCACGGTCGTCCTCCATCAGCTTTTGCTGGGTCAGGGCTTGAACGGCGGCACCGTATTTCAGTGATCGCCGCCAACTGTAAACCATGCCTCCGAACAAGATCAGAGTCATCAAGATCGTAACCGCGACCATGGCCGATGCGCGGTGGCGGCGAATGAACTTGCGACCGCGGTACCATGCCGACGTGGGACGAGCCAGAATCGGCTCATCGTCGAGGAATCGTTGGATGTCCGCCGCCACCGCGCTGGCCGATTCATATCGCCGATTCCGATCTTTTTCGAGCGATTTCATCACAATCCAGTCGAGCTCGCCACGGAGATGTTGAATCAAGCGGCGATCGGCAACACCGCGCTGCTCGGAGTGGGTCGAATTGGCCCGCGTATGGAGCGTGCTTAGACGCTGACTGGGACGGAGCGGGTCGTCTTCGCGGATGATCCGCCGCATTTCGTCAAAGCCGGCCTGGCTGAGAGTCTCCTTGTCGAAAGGCGTCATGCCCGTGAGGAGTTCGTAGAGCAGCACACCGAGCGAGTAGATGTCACTGCGGGTGTCGACGCCAAGTTCGTTCAACTCGGCCTGTTCGGGACTCATGTATAGTGGCGTGCCGACGAGCTGAGCAAAGCCAGTATGGAGAGTGTGCTCGGTAAGCCGCATCCCCAGGGCCTTGGCAACGCCGAAGTCAATCACCTTGGGAACGGCTACGACGTCGTGCATGGTGACCAGCACGTTCGTGGGCTTCAGATCCCGATGGATAATCCCTTTCTGGTGAGCGTGCTGCACCGCCTGACAGACCTGCAGGAATAACTCCAGTCTCTCGCGGACATTCAATCGCTTCTGGTCGCAGAACGCGGTGATCGGGATCCCACGGACGAGCTCCATGACAAAGTACGGTCGGCCGGGCGAACTTGCTTCGGATGTCGAATTTGGCGGCGTGGTTCCAGCGTCAAAGATCCGAGCGATATTGGGATGGTCCATCATCGCCAGCGCCTGCC
>CAZFLF010000181.1:0-9357 GCA_964519825.1 uncultured Pirellulaceae bacterium
CGCTCACGTCGAACTACTGGCTGATTCGTCATTTGGGTTTCGGCATTCGTTAGTGCTTAGTCATTAGACATTCGCTGCCGCGGGCGTCGCTGCACTCTGCCCCCGCCACCCACACAGCCTACGCCTGCGGCTTGCGGTTAAACGACTATGGGAACGACGATGCAAACAAAGTGTCGCGGTTCGGCTCGATGGTATTACGGCCGTTTTGCGGCGGAATCGATGCGACCTGCAGCCGCCCGCGGTTTGCCGTCTAGATCGCCCAGTTCTTGGCGCACCACAACGCAGTCCGAGGGTGCTTCAATCCCTAAACGGACTCCGCCACCGGCAATTCGTACCACCGTGACGACGATTTTGTCACCAATGACAAAACTCTCACCGACTTTGCGACTGAGTACCAGCATCAGAAATCCTGCCTGGAAGAATGCTCAACGGTCGCCCACATCACCAGAAACGAACTCCGTCGCCCAACTCCATTCGCGACGAAGAATCCAGTTCACTATCTCACATGGTCATTTCCGAGATATTTCTCCACTGGAGGAGAGAAAGCGTCTTGCCGATGCCGCCAGCTCAACAAATAAAACGTCGCAGTCATGAAGGGGCATTTAGGTTCAACATGGCCGAGAATGATAGCAATGCTAAGCTATCGTTGCAATCGCAACCGGCCACTGGGCGCCCGCGGAGAGTTTGCTGACAAGAAAACGAAGGATAGGAAAATGGGAAGAGTTAGAGACATCAAGTCTTTTCCCATTTTTATGCCCCCGATTTTCCCGCCTGACTCGGCACACGCAACCCGGTAGAGGTCGAAAAAAATGTGGGTAATAATCACGCCCCAAGCACTCACATTTGGATACGCTCGATGTGCCAAACTCGAATGCCCGTGGAATCACCGAGTTCGATCACCTTGAAATCGGAGCCGTCTCAAATGAACTTCGCTCGAATTGTGTCCTGTCTGATTTCATTTTTACTATGCGCCCACTCGTTTTCTCAAACAGTCGATCCCGCACATGCCAAACCGGACGAGACGGGAGCGAACCTGTGGTACGACATCCAAACGCTGGGAGTCGAGGGAAAGGGATGGGGCGATACGAAAGCGCCTTTTGATCGGCTGCCGGCCAAGGCGGAAGGGAAAGTTCGGGAGGCAGTGTGGGGATTAAGCCGACATTCGGCTGGGATGTGCGTGCGATTCCTGACCGATGCGACGAGCCTCCAAGCGCGGTGGACGCTGACTTCGAGCAACCTCGCGATGCCTCACATGCCGGCGACAGGTGTGAGTGGAGTCGATCTTTACATGCGGTCACCAGCGGATCGGAAGTGGCGGTGGGTAGCTGTCGGGCAACCCAAGCAGTCCCCCACGAATACCGCGAAGCTCTCGGCCGGACTTCCCGGGGGAGAGAAGGAATTTTTGCTATACCTGCCGCTATACAACGGCGTCTCGTCGGTCGAACTCGGGCTGCCGAAGGAAAGCCGGCTGTCTAAAGCGCCTCCGTATCCGGCAGGCCACGAACGGCCGATCGTCTTTTACGGCACCTCAATCACGCAGGGTGGCTGTGCATCGCGGCCAGGCATGGTGCATACCGCGATCTTGCAGCGCCGGTTGGAGTGTCCAGTCATCAACCTCGGGTTCTCAGGCAATGGACGCATGGAAGCAGAAGTTGGCGAACTCATTGCGGAGTTAGATGCGGCGGTCTACGTGATTGATTGCTTGCCCAATATGGATGGCGCGGCCGTCGCGGAACGAACCGAGCCACTCGTTCGCCAACTTCGAGCTGCTCGGCCGCTGACGCCGATTCTGTTGGTCGAGGACCGGACTCTTGCGGACGCTTGGGTGGCAACCGGTCGAAAGCAACGGAACGACGAGAACCGAACGGCGTTGTGGGCCGCGTATCAGCGATTGCTCGCCGCCGGACTTGGGGGCCTGCATTATCTGCCTGGCAATCGGCTGCTGGGGGACGACGGCGAAGACACCGTAGATGGTTCGCACCCGACCGATCTCGGATTCATGCGGCACGCCGACGCATTCGAACCCGTGCTGCGCACCGTCCTCCCGACTCCGATGACCGACGCCGAGCGACAGCCGCTGGAAGGGTACACGAATCAAATCAGTTTCACGGCTGGCGACGAAATCGCGTTTCACATTTCGAGCGCTGCGGAGAAATTCTCGCTGGAGATCGCCAGACTCGGCGCACAGCGCACCGTAGTCTGGAAGCAAGACTTCATCGGTCAACGACATTCCGTTCCCGCGAACTGTTCGTCGCACGGTTGTGGCTGGCCAATCGCGTTGACGCTGAAAGTGCCCGTTGAATGGCCGACAGGATATTACGTCGGACGAATGGCTGGGAAGCTTTCCGACGGCAAAGATGCAGCGGGCGAATTGTGGTTCATCGTCCGGTCGCCGCAGCCGGGTCAGAAAACGAAGATCCTGCTGCAACTGGCCACCAATACCTACAACGCTTATTCGAACTGGGGCGGCTACAGTTTGTATGCCTACAATGGCCGCGACAAAGTTCAGGGCCGGCGAGTTTCCTTCAACCGCCCGGTGCATAGCCAATTCGGTCAGTGGGAGCTGCCGTTCGTTCAATGGTGCGAATCAGCCGGCTACAAGGTCGACTTTGCGGCGAACAGCGATCTTGAATTTCATCCAGAACTGCTCGCTCACTACCGTCTCGTGTTGAGCGTCGGTCACGACGAGTATTGGTCGTCGCCGATGCGAGACAATCTGGAAAAGTTCATTGTGGGGGGCGGCAATGTGGCATTTTTCAGCGGCAATACGTGCTGTTGGCAGGTGCGGTCCGAGGAGCATGGCCGGGCGCTGACTTGTTGGAAGCAGACGTTTCAGCAGGACCCGTATTTTGATCGTGGTGATCACCGCCTGCTTAGCTCACTGTGGGGCCATCATCTGGTCGGACGGCCAGAAAACCAGCTCACCGGCGTTGGCTTCCTGTGGGGCGGTTACCATCGCAGCCACGGCCAATTCATGGATGGCGCGGCAGCGTTTAACGTGCATGTTCCCGATCATTGGCTATTCGAAAAGACGGGATTGAAGCGGGGAGACGCGTTCGGCGGGAAAGACACGATCGTCGGTTACGAATGTGACGGGTGTGAATTGACGACCAAGGACGGACTGCCGGTCCCGACGTTTCGAGATGGCACGCCGTCATCCTTTCAAGTGTTGGCTACGTGCATCGCGCGCTGGCATCCAGATGATTGCGAGTGGTACGAGCGCTGGGAAAAAGGTCGGACAGGGAACTCCGTGCTGGGAGTCCATTCCAACGGCGGAACGGTCGTAACGACGGGAACGACCGATTGGTCCCACGGCTTGCGTGGCAAGGACCCCGCGGTCGAACAGATCACGCGGAATGTCCTCGACCGGCTGTCTCGTTAGAGTCGCTGGAGTTTCTCGGTATGGATGCAACGGATTCCGCTCAATGTCTCTATGATCGCGACTTCGACTCCGGCAATCCGGTCGGCGAACGGGGTGCGCGCGCCGTGATCGTGTTGTCGCTGGCCATGATGATCGCCGAGCTTGCGGCGGGCCTGGCATTCGGCTCGATGGCGTTGTTGGCGGATGGCTGGCACATGGCGACCCACGTGGCAGCGATGGGGATTGCGGCGGGAGCGTACTTTTTTGCCCGGCACTACGCGCGAGACATCCGGTTCGCCTTCGGTACCTGGAAAATCGAGGTGCTCGGTGGTTTTGCCAGCGCCATCGTCTTGGGACTTGTGGCGGTGGGAATGATCGGAGAATCCGTGCAGCGATTGTGGCAACCGCAAGTCATCGGTTACCGCGAATCACTGCTGGTCGCGGTAGTCGGACTGGTAGTGAATCTGTTCAGCGTCTGGATTCTGCACGCCTCTCACCCGGAGCTGGAATCCACGGATCACAATCACGATGCCGGTCACCATCACCACGACAATGCCACGCCGCACCACCATGAGGACGTCAATCTGCGAGCGGCGCTGATGCACGTGATCGCGGACGCCGCCACATCGATTCTGGCGATTATTGCCCTGGTCGGGGGCTGGTGGCTGGGTTGGGTGTGGTTGGACCCGACGATGGGACTTGTGGGCGCAGTGGTCGTCGGGTGGTGGTCGTGGGGGCTGGCCAAGAGTACGGGACGCATCCTGTTGGATTGCGAAATGGATCACGCCATTGTGGATCAGGTGCGCGACTCGGCCGCAGCCACACCGGGAGTTGAAATCTGTGATCTGCACGTGTGGCGTGTGGGGCGGCGGAAGTACGCCTGCATTGTGTCGATCGTGGTGGCGGACCTGAGCCAATCGCTGGAATTTCGCAGAGCTTTAGGGGCGCATCGCGAACTCGGACACGTCACCGTGGAAGTGTATGTTCGGCCCGAGACGGCGTCCCGACAGATTGCTGAGGTTCCAGTCGACAGTTAGAATCTGCCGCTCGTTCCTCAAATCAAGATTCCTGGTAGAAATGTCCACAACTGGTCTCAACATCCGTTCAAGTGGTGCGCTGGATTTCTTGTCCCTGGGCGCGCTGATTCATCGTCTCGATCCGGGGATTATCCCGTTTCGCAAAGCGACTCAGTGCCAGATTCATGTCAGCGGCGGCGAGTTTAACGTGGCGGCGAATTTGGCCGATTGCTTTCGATTGAATACAGGCATCGCCTCCGCGATGGTGAACTATCCGATTGGTGATTTGATTGCCGAACGCGTGCGGGCGATGGGGGTCAAGCCGTTTTACAAGCACTTTGAGCATGACGGCGTAACTGGCCCGAACATGGCCACGGTTTACAGCGACCAGGGACTCGGCGTGCGGGCTCCGGTGGTTTTCTACAACCGTTGCAACGAGGCTGCCGCCCGCCTCAAACCTGGTGACTTGGATTGGAAATCGATCATGGCCGGGGGTCTGCGGTGGTTTCACAGCGGTGGCATTTTCGCGGCCCTATCGCAAACCACTCCGGAACTCATCATTGAAGGGATGCAAGCCGCAAAAGCAGCCGGAGCAACTGTTTCGTTCGACCTGAACTTTCGTGCGAAGCTCTGGAAAATCTCCGGCGGTCTCGCCACGGCTCAACAGACACTCCGCAAAATCGTCGCCAACGTGGACGTCCTGGTGGGCAATGAAGAGGACTTACAGAAGGGGCTGGGGATCCCTGGGCCCGAAGTTACGTCGACGAAGTCAAAACTCGACCCGAGTACTTTTTTCGGCATGATGGATCAGGTCGCCAAGCAACTTCCCAACGTCCGGGCGGTGGCGACAACGCTTCGTGAAGTTCACACCACCAATCGACATGATTGGAGCGCGGTGGCCTGGATCAATGGTAAGACCTACATCGCCCCTGAATGTGAACTGAACGTTCTCGATCGCGTGGGCGGAGGCGACGGTTTTGCCGCCGGCTTCATCTACGGACTGCTTTCCGGCGCGCCGCCCGAAGAATCGATTAAGTTAGGCTGGGCACATGGCGCATTGCTTACCACATTTCCCGGCGACACCACGATGGCGACGCTCGAACAAGTACAGGCGTTCGCCGAGGGTGGCTCGGCACGGATTCAGCGATAATCGGCCGTGAGAAGGGCTGGCGCGAGCCCCGCGTTCAGCGAGTCATCACGATATTGGTCCCCGCAACTCCATTCATAGCGATCTACCAACCATGAACAGTCTGAGTGATTTCGGGTTGATTGGTCTCGCCGTCATGGGCGAAAACCTGGCGCTGAATGTGGAGAGCCGCGGCTTTCGCGTTTCCGTTTTCAACCGCACAGTGGAAAAAGTCGATGCGTTGATCAAGGGACGTGCGTCGGGCAAGAATATGGTCGGCTGCCATAGCCTGGAGGAACTTGTTAAGAGTTTGGCGTTGCCGCGCAAGGTGATGATGCTTGTTAAAGCCGGCCCCGCGGTCGATGAATTCATCGAGCGTCTCATCCCCCTGATGCAACCGGGTGATGTCATCATTGATGGTGGCAATGAACATTACACCAATACCGAACGCCGCACGAAATACGTGGAGAGCAAGGGATTGCTCTACGTGGGGACCGGTGTTTCGGGTGGCGAAGAGGGAGCGCTAAAAGGTCCCAGTCTCATGCCGGGAGGCAGCGAAAAAGCCTGGCCCCTGATTAAGCCAATTTTCCAAGCGATCGCGGCCAAGGTCGGTCCGAATAACGACATCCCGTGCTGCGAATGGGTTGGTCCGCGTGGCGCCGGACACTACGTGAAAATGGTCCACAACGGAATTGAATACGGCGATATGCAGCTGATCTGCGAAGCGTATTTGATGCTCAAGGAATCCATCGGCTTGTCCAACGACGAACTTTACGACGTGTTCGACGAATGGAATCGAGGGGAACTGCAGAGTTATCTCATTGAAATCAGTCGCGACATCTTCAGCGTGAAAGACGAACTTGGCGACGGATACTTAGTCGACAAGATTCTCGATACGGCTGGCGCGAAGGGGACCGGCAAATGGATGAGCCAACTGGCACTCGATCTGGGCGTGCCAAGCACTCTCGTGACAACAGCCGTTTTTGCCCGTTGTATATCGGCGCTCAAGGCGGAGCGCCTGCGGGCATCCAAAGTCTTGCGGGGACCCCTTGACCGGGCCGATGGCGAATCTGAGACGCTCAGCTGGGATAGCGGACTGAACCAAACGGTGGCCATCGCCGCAGATCCAAAAAAGAAAAAGGAATTCATCGAAGCGATTCGCCGAGCCTTGTTCGCCTCGAAGATTTGCAGCTACGCACAAGGCTTTGTGCAACTCCAAGCGGCGGCCGCTGAACATGATTGGCCGCTGAATTACGGCGACTGTGCCTTACTGTGGCGCGGTGGCTGTATTATCCGCGCGCAATTCCTCGACCGAATCAAGGAGGCCTTCGACGCCGATCCGAAACTAGAGAACTTGCTGCTCAATCCTTACTTCACCCAGGCCGTGCATCGTAGCCAACGCGAGTGGCGGCGAGTCATCATAGTAGCCACGCAAATAGGGCTGCCCGTTCCGGCGTTCAGTACCGCGTTGGCGTATTTCGACAGCTACCGCAGCGAATTCTTGCCGGCCAATCTGTTGCAGGCTCAGCGCGACTATTTCGGCGCGCACACTTATCAGCGCACGGATCGCGAGGGGGTATTCCACACGGATTGGATTAGCAAACGCCGGCCACCCAAGTGATACCTGAGGCGGCCTTGTCTGGTCTGCCCGCCTTCACGTTGCTGCGGCGTTTTTCTGAATCGCTACCAACCCATTCATCCCAGTATATGCTCCTGACCCCTGGTATCGCCGCCCTCTGCCACCGCCGCTCCGTGTGGATCCGCTTGTTCGGCGCATTCTATAGTTCTCGTGAAGGTTACTCGAAGCAAGCAATTGGTCACGTGTCACTTTAGCATCAGTGTGTCGAGCACACGTGCAGCGGCTGGTTCGGCCGAGAGTTTGAACGAGTCAAAGTACTTCTGAACGTCCTCCGATGAAAGCCGGATTTGAGGGACGTGAACGGAGACTTGGTAGAACTGGTTCTGCTTCGCATAAATCCGCACTTTGATGATTGCACCCTTGGGCGGAAGCACTTCCATCTCCAGACCGGGACAGCCGCTGAGAACGATTTGCTGCTCACTCTTGAGTTGCCCCTGAGAGGCGGAAAGGACATCCTGCCGACCAAGTTCCAATAGTTTCGCCGTTCCAAATTGGCGGCTCACGCCTTCAGGAAATCGAACCGACACGATCATAAACAATTCCTTCTTGCCCTTCGGTTCCACGGTGAACTTGTCCAGTTCCACATTTCCGGTCGGAGTCTCCTGGGTTTTCTGTTCCAGCCTGGGTGTCCCGGGCATGAGTGCCCGAAAACCGAGCTCCGGCGGAGCGACTTCCTTCCATTCAGCAGCATCGATGTTCGAACGGAACAAGAGCTGAAGGCCGGCCAGACAAATGAAGAGCATTCCCAGCGGCGCCAGTGTCAAAAGGTATCGATATCCAGAGCTTCGGTCGTCTACCGCGACCGCCTCCCATGCGGCCATCTGCTCCGGCCGTTGCTCCTGGAGCAGCCGGTTTCGCCGATTTGGGAAGCAGACGAGAATCAGCAACCCTGGCAAAAGAAGGTAGCCGAAAAGGCCATACCAGCCCGAATATCCCTTCCATCGAATGTAATTCACGCATCCCCAAACCATCAGCGCCCAACCCGCCAACGAGATCGCTACACCGACCAACAACAGTTCCGGGCCCCGCTGCGCGAAGCCGCTACCCATGAACATCATTACGATACCGCCAAGGACACCAAGGTTGGCCTTTGTCTTGAGCTCGCGTATTTGCACTTCCTTCCCTCGATCTCCTGGTCGTTGGGCGTTTCCAGCAGAACCCTCTGCAGTTAGTGAGGTCTTCTCACGGCCCAGCGCCAGGCCGAAGATCAGGACGAGTAACCCCGGCAGAAACGTACCCATGAGGTGGCTGGCATTCGGGGCATTTCGTGCGTTCAAACTCGAGGCGACGATCAACAAGACGCCAAGCCCGATCAGGATAGCACCGAAAGTCTTCTTCATCGCATCCCCGTGTCTCGTGCGCCGAACGTATTGCGATCTATCCGGTCCGCAGAAGTGATCGTCCATTCAAGTCGGCACCGACTCGCGGCTCCGGTGCATCGCGTTGTATGCGGCGTGCCGCACACGGGACAGACCGCGTCAATCTGTGTCCTGAACATAGTAGTGACGGCCCATACCGTCCGGATGTTTGATGGTACCGTAATTGTCCTTGGTCGGCCAAGTTTGAAAATACGCGTTAAGATCGTCGTATCGAGCAATTAGCTCATCGAGAGTAGAAACCGTATAGGGAAGGACGCCAGCGAACTCCGTGTCGGGTCCGATATCTACAGCCGTTCGCCAAAAATGCGTCTTTACAGGTTCCCCGGAAGCTGTATCGCGGACGCCGATATGTCCATAGCCTGCGACAACAAAAGTCAGTGACCCAATCCGCTGCAGGTTGAGATGACTGAACGATCCATCGCGAGTATCCTCTAAGCCGCACACTTTGATGATCGTGTTTGGACGTCCACGGATGCTGAATGATGTCACCACGATATTCTCTGTAATGCCGTCAGGAAAACCGCCCAGGGAAACGTTTTCAATTTCTGGATACTTCGAAAGTAGACGGATTATCACGTTTCGTTCGTAATAGTAACAGCCTCTCCATGCAACTGGCATACTGCTCAAACAGGCGAAGACGGCGACCGTCGAGAACAGGGTTCGCGTTCCGAATTGACGCATAGGAGGAGCTATCAAATTCTCGGATGACTCGGCCGCATAATGCTCCGATTAACGGAGCGTAGAAGTTGGTTGGAACGCAAAGTTGTCTTTCGGCGTCACGATAAGGCCGAACTAGCTTCGGTTCAATCGTTGGTTACGTGACATTCTGCGCCGCG
>CAZFLF010000182.1:0-9354 GCA_964519825.1 uncultured Pirellulaceae bacterium
AGCCGATCCGTGAACGCCCCGGCACCCAGATCGGCCCCTATAAACTCTTGCAGCAGATCGGCGAAGGGGGCATGGGCACCGTGTTCATGGCTGAGCAGACCCAGCCCGTCCAGCGCAAGGTTGCTCTCAAAGTGATCAAGGCCGGCATGGACAGCCGCCAGGTCATTGCTCGCTTCGAAGCCGAGCGGCAAGCCCTGGCCATGATGGACCATGTCAATATCGCTCGCGTACTCGACGCTGGGGCCACGGAATCCGGCAGGCCGTACTTCGTGATGGAGCTGGTCCACGGCGTGCCGATCACCAAGTACTGCGACGACAACCACCTGACGCCGCGCGAGCGGCTGGAGCTGTTCGTGCCGGTCTGCCAGGCGATCCAGCACGCGCACCAGAAGGGAATCATTCACCGCGACATCAAACCGTCCAACGTCATGATCACTCTCTACGACGGCAAGCCGGTTCCCAAGGTGATCGACTTTGGTGTGGCCAAGGCGACCGAGCAAAAGCTGACCGAGCGAACCCTGTTCACACAGTACGGCACGATGGTCGGCACTCTGGAATACATGAGCCCGGAGCAGGCGGAGATGAGCGCGCTGGGTGTTGATACGCGCAGCGACATCTTTTCGCTGGGAGTGTTGCTCTACGAACTGCTTACAGGCAGCACGCCGCTGAGCCGCCAGCGGGTCCGGGAGGCAGCGTTTGCCGAAATTCTACGCATGATCAAGGAGGAGGAGCCGCCCAGGCCGAGCACGCGGTTGAGCGATTCGGGCGAGGCGCTGGCGTCCATCTCGGCCCAGCGCAAGACGGAGCCGGCGAAGCTGTCGAAGCTGATGCGCGGCGAGCTGGACTGGATCGTGATGAAGACGCTGGAGAAGGACCGCAACCGCCGCTACGAGACGGCCAGCGCGTTTGCGGCGGACGTTCAACGCTACCTGCATGACGAGGCGGTACTGGCGTGCCCACCGTCGGCATGGTACCGCATCCGCAAGCTGGTTCGGAGGAACAAAGTGACGCTGGCGACCACGGCGGTTGTTGCCACGGCCCTCATCCTGGGCACACTGGTAAGCACGTGGCAGGCATTCCGCGCCACGCGCGCGGAACGGCTGGCTCAAACACGGTTGGAAGCAGAGACCGAGGCCCGTAGCGACGCCGAAGCCGCGCGAACCGAGGAAGCCGCGCAGCGAGCCGTTGCCGACCGGCGACGGCTCGAGGCCGACGAGCAGCAGGCCGAGGCCGACCGCCAGCGCCAGCAGGCCGAGGATGCGCGAAAGGACGCCGTGGCCAATTTGCAGAAGGCCCGCGATGCGGTGGACCAGATGTTGACGCGCGTGAGCGAAGAGCGCTTGACCAATGTGCCGCAAATGGAGCCGGTGCGGAAGGCACTGTTGGAGGACGCCATCAAGTTCTACCAGGGGTTTCTCCAGCAGAAGAGCAGCGATCCCTCCGTCCGACTCGGCACCGGACATGCCTGGCGCCGAGTAGCGGCCATTTATGCTTCGTTGGGTCAAAATGACCAGGCACACAAGGCCTATCAAGAGTCGATCGCCTTGTTTGAGAAGCTTGCGGCGGAGTTTCCGTCGGAGCCAAGCTACCAGAATGCGCTGGCTGGCAGCTATGCGGATCTCGGCTTTCTGCTGAGTTGGAATATCGGCGAGCACCGAACGGCCGAGGGCGTGTTTGGCCAAGCCATGGCACTCGAAGAGGCCCTGTCTACTAAGTTCCCCCACCTGCCTGAGCATCGGTTAAGCGTGAGCACTCTCGCCTTGGGTCTCGGGATAACACTACTCAACATGGGGCGGCTCGATGAGGCTGAAAAAGCGCTTCGCCGAGCGGTGGTGGTCTCGGAGGAACTTGCCGCCGAGCATCCGAGCTACCGATTTCAACAAGCTAACTGTGACTTCCGCCTAGGCGCCCTGCTCGTCGCAAAGGGGAAGCCGTCGGAGGCGGAGAAAGCTTTCCGGCAGGCCTTGGCCATTCAGGAGCGACTCGTTGCGGAAAATCCCACTGACCGGTGGACCGCCCACCTCGTGTCGGAAATAAACCTCTATTTGGGCAACGTCCTCCGGGATAACGGCCGGCCCAAAGAAGCAGAGGAATGCTACCGCTCGGCTCTGGCCATCACGCAGAAGTTGGCGGCTGATTTTCCCAGTTTTCGATGGCAGCGCGCACATCTGACGTATGTTCAACTTAATCTCGGCCAGTTGCTGGTTCAGGAGCATCGTCTTCCAGAGGCTGAGCACGTCTACCGCCAGGCGAAAGGCACGATGGAGGCGCTAACCGCCGAAGGTCTAGCCACCCCTCACTGGCGCTTTCTGCTATCGGACAGCCAGAACCGGTTAGCCAGTCTTCTCAAGGACTCCGGGCGCACGGAGGAGGCCGAACAGGTCTACCGCCAGGCCATCGCTTCTCTTGAGAAGCTCACGGCTGCCTACCCCGAAGTGCCCGAACTCCGGCGGGATCTGGCGGGGAAGCACCTAGCCCTGGGCGACCTGCTCCGGGATGCGGGCAAACAGCTAGAGGCGGCCCAGGCATACAGCCAGGGTTTGGGCCTTTACGAGAACCTGGTGGCCGAGTTTCCCGATAAAGCGGACTACCACGCGCAATGGACGCAGAGCCGCCTGCAACTGATCAATCTTCTGAAGGCCACCGGGCAGGTGGGCGAACTCGAGAAAGTCCACCGTCAAACCATCGCCTTCTATGAGAGGCTGGGGAACAACCTCCCGACAATGCATGAAGAACTTCTGAAACAACTCGATGCTGAATACGGGAGCTTGTTGAATGTGCTGGTGGACGCTGACCAGCGCCGGGAAATAGAGAAAGCCTATCAGTCGTCGGTGACGAAAGTTGTCGAGCCCGCGCTGGCGCAGCTCGAAAAGCTGATGGAAGCGGAGCCGGCAAACGGAACCCATTGGGTGGCCCACGGCCGCTTCTTGGCCCGACTCGGCCAGCGGGACAAGGCAGCCGCTGATTTTGAGAAAGCAGCCAAGCTGCAAGCAGACCATCCACAGCGGTGGTTTCAGTGCGGTTGGTGGGTCGTCGGTCCGTACCCGGACAGCCTTCACGCCGTGTTCCCACCGGAGACAAGCCCGGACCCATCTCGCCCCGTCGCTGCGGCCGTAGATCCTGCGAAGGAGGCTCTCACCGAACTTCGCTGGCGGTCCGCCTACACAGAAACCGATGGCCGGCTGGATCTGGGCGCTTGCTTCAATAACGCGGAATACATCTCGGGCTATGCGCTCACGCACGTCTACTCGATCAGTGATCAAGATGCGGTGATGCTCGTCGGGTCCGACGACAAGGTTCGCGTCTGGCTGAATGGTGCTCTCGTGCACGAGTATGCGCACGGGCGCGGTGCCACTCCGAACCAGGATTGCGTGCCTGTTCGACTGCAAGTTGGCTGGAATACGGTGTTGGCCAAAGTGGTTAACGGGCAACTCACGCACGCCCTTTACCTCAGGGTTTCGGACGATCCGGCTGACTGCGGCCGCGGCTACGCCGAAAAAGGCCAGTGGGACAAAGCAGAGCCACTGTTGGCCGCCGCATTGGAAGTTCGAGCCGAAGCCGTCAATCTCAAGCCGGACGACCCGCAGGTCTGGATCGCCCGCGGCCACGCATACGCCGAGCTGGACCGCTGGGAGGACGCCGTTGCCGATTTTTCCAAAGCGATCGAACTCAGTCCCAACAACGAAAAGCTTCGGCGTGAACTGGCGATGTGGTGCCGTCAATTCGCAAAGCGGCAACGCAATCTGGGGCACGCAGCGAGCACGGAAACGGCCTATGATCAGGCGATCAGCCGGTTTGAAAAACTCGCAGCCGATTTTCCCGAGGTGACTGCTTACCGGCAGGATTTGGCCGGATGCCACAATAGCCTTGGCTTCTGGCTTGCCCGGACGAAGGATCGGGCCACAGATGCCGAGGCCGCCTAC
The DNA here is from genome assembly GCA_964519825.1 of uncultured Pirellulaceae bacterium. Taxonomy (GTDB): domain Bacteria; phylum Planctomycetota; class Planctomycetia; order Pirellulales; family Pirellulaceae; genus CAZFLF01. Next base: position 3,924 of record CAZFLF010000182.1, read on the forward strand.
CGCCACGCTATCGATCTCTACGATCAACTGACTACTGCGGCTCCAACCAATCAAGTCCACCAGGCCATGCTGGCCGCCTGCCACAACAACTTGGGATTGATCCTGCAGGCACATGGCAAAAGCGAGGCGGCCGAGAAAGAGTATCGGCAAGCCATCGCCATCAAGGAAAGACTATTGGCCGAGGTCCCCGTTAACCCCGGATACCGTCGCGAGCTTGCTCGCAGCCTCGACAACCTAGGGCGTCTCCTCGCGGCCAACCAGCGCTCCGATGAGGCCGAGCAAGCCTACCGTCGAGCTGTTGAACTTCTCGAGAAACTTTCGGCCGATTTTCCCTTCGGCTCCGAGTTCCGCAACAGCCTGGTTCAGTACTCGTACCACCTTGCCGTGTTGCTCGGGGCGACTGGCCAGACCCAAGAGGCCGAGCACGCCTACGGCAAGCTGCTCCAACTGGCCCCGAAGAGCGCGGTTGCTCACAACAACTTGGCCTGGCTTCTGGCCACGTGCCCTGATCCGAAATTCCGCGATGCCGGGCGAGCAGTGGAGCTGGCGAAGAAGGCCGTCGAGCTGGGACCGAAGGTGGGAGGCCACTGGAACACGGTCGGCGCGGCAAATTACCGCGCCGAGGAATGGAAAACTGCCATCGAAGCACTGGAAAAGTCGGAGGAGTTGAGTCCGCGCCAGTATTTCAGCTTCAACGCCTTCTTCGTGGCGATGGCTCACTGGCAACTGGGCGACAAGGACGAGGCCCGCAAATGGTACGACCAGGCCGTGGAGTGGATGGAGAAGAACCAACCGCAGGATGAAGAGCTGCAGCGCTTCCGCGTCGAAGCCGCGGAGTTGTTGGGATTGAACTAGCAAGAGAAGGAGTAGCTCAGGCTCTCGAGCTTAGTGCTCTGTCACAACTAAATAATTGGATACTGAGCGAACGGGCGCTAGCCCAATGCCACTTACTTTGAGCGGAATGGCGCTAGCGACCGGTGTCGTGGGGTCGATTTCCCACGCGAAAAACCGGCGGCTAGCGCCGTTCCGCTCAGTGATCAGCGACCGTTCGGGGAAAAAGCCGAACCTACAAATCAAAGCGGCCGGTGAGGTAGTGCCGCCAAGCAAGCTCCTCACCGGCCCAGCATCTCCCGTGCGCCCAGTCTGCGCGCCCGGAGCGATTGCCTTTTCATGCTAACGCAGACGGGTCCTCAACGGGAGATGTTCGAGCATGACTTTTACAACCTGGCTCCGTTTGCCGAAAAAAAGCTACCGACCCCTGCGCCGCGAGCGACGCCCTGGAAAAACCACCACCCGGCGGCGGCGTGCCCAGCTTACCCTGGAACTTCTGGAAGACCGGACACTGCTGTCTACCTTCGAGGTCGTAAACGTGAACGACAGCGGTGCCGGGTCATTGCGAGAGGCAATCGAGCTCGCGAACGTGCATGCCAATGTCATCGGGCGCGACGACCTGACGATTGAAACTCCGGACCTGATTAGCTTCAACATCCCCAATGAATTCTTCCTTGGCAATGCGCTCGTGCAAACAATTTCGCCTGCCTCGGCGTTGCCCGTCATCAGCGATCCCGTCATCATCGACGGTTACAGCCAGCCGGGGGCGAGCGTCAACACTTTGGCGACTGGAAGCAATGCGGTACTGCTCATCAGGCTGTCTGGCGCAAACGCTGGTGGCGGCGCGGATGCACTTCGCATCAGCGGAGGCGAAAGCACCGTACGCGGTCTGGTCATTAATGGCTTCGATGGCGATGGCATCGAAATCATCACCAATGGCGGCAACTTCATCGCCGGCAATTTCATCGGCATTAACGCGGCGGGCAATGCCGTGGCGCCCAACGGCAATCCATTCGTTGAGGACGCTGGCGTGTTCATCAACGACACGCCAAACAACACCATCGGCGGCACGACTCCCGAAAATCGCAACGTGCTCACAGGTAACAACTCGCACGGCGTATGGATTCGCGAAGATTCCTCGACCCCCCGCACCGCCACCGACAATGTCGTGCAGGGGAACATTATCGGTCTGGCCGCGGATTCTGATGCGGTGCTCACCGACAGCCAAGGGTACCGCGGCAACCGAAGCGGCGGCGTGTGGCTCGACGGCGCAGCGAACAATCTAGTGGGGGGTGTGACTGGAGTTACCGTGGGCGGCGCTGCTACCGGAGCTGCCAACGTCATTTCGGGGAATTCGGGGACCGGCGTGCGGATCAATAACGCGATAGGGAATCGCGTCGAGGGCAACGTGCTCGGGCTGAATGGTACCGGAACAGACATCCGCGGCAACGGCCGCGGTGTTGCTTTGTCCGGATCCTCCATGACCATCATCGGCGGCACCACGGTTGAGCAGCGCAACATCATTTCCGGCAACATCGGGACAGGCATCCGGTTGGAAGCTGGCAGCGCCAATAACTTCGTGCAAGGCAACTACATTGGCACTGACGTGAGTGGGATGTTGGCCCGCGGCAACGGAGCGGGTGGCGTGTTCTTGAACGGCAACAACAACACGATCGGTGGCGCGACGACGACTCCGGGAACGGTGCCCGGCAACCTGATTTCCGGCAACAACGGCCACGGCGTGCGGATGGAAGGGGGCGGCCAATCCAATCAGGTGCTGGGCAACATCATCGGACTGAATGCCTTCGGCAGCACTGCACTCGGTAACAGCGGGCATGGCGTGTCAATCAGTGGCGGCTTCACGCTCGTCACAGTTGGCGGGACGGCGGCGGGCTCCCGAAACATCATCTCGGCCAACAACGTGGGCATCGAAGTCGCCGGTGCCAGCGACAACACGATTCAGGGCAACTACATTGGCACCGACATCACCGGCACGCTCGACCGGGGCAACAGCACGGGCATTTTCTTGAATAGCTCCAACAATAATCTCATCGGCGGCACCACGCCTGCGGCTCGCAATATCATTTCGGGCAACGGCTACACCTATGAAGGTGGTCGCGGAGCTTCGGGTGGCGGCGGCATCGGTATCAATTTCTTCTCCACCGGCACTGTCCTCCACGGCAATTACATTGGCGTCCAGGCAGACGGCGTCAGTCCGCTGGGAAACGTCGGACATGGCATCTTCCTGGAGCGAGCCAATAACACCTTGATCGGCGGCACGGCTGTCGGCGCGGCCAACATCATCGCTTTCAGCGGCAACGACAGCGGCGTCCCGGGGGGCGGTGCGGCTCCCGGCTACAGTGGTGTCAGTCTCGTCCAAGGGTCCGGTAATGCCATCCTCGGCAACAGCATCCACAGCAATACCCGCCTGGGAATCGACCTGGCACGCGACGGGGTAACCGCCAACGATGTCGGTGATGCAGATTTAGGCCTCTTTGGCGGTCCCACGAATAACTTGCAGAATTTCCCCGTGCTAACATCCGTCACCAGCAACGCCAGCAGCACGACGATCATCGGTTCGCTTAACAGTACGGCCAATACGACCTTTGGCATCGAGTTCTACTCGAACACCGTTGCCGATCCCTCAGGCTTCGGTGAAGGAACGACCTTCATCGGCTTCACAACGGTGGCGACCGATGGCGGGGGCAACGTGAACTTTGCGGTCACACTGCCGTTGCCCGTTGCCGTGGCCGAGTTTGTAACGGCGACCGCTACGGACCCCGCCAACAACACATCGGAGTTTTCCCAGGTACGCTCCGTAGTGCCAGGAAATAGCACACCCGTCGCGAATCCCGACAGCTATTCCGTCGCCGAGAGCGCAAGCCTGAGCACGACGGACCCGAACGGCAACGCCACGCCCAGCAACACTGCGGACGATGGTGTGTTGGCCAACGACAGCGATGTCGACGGAGATACCTTCACGGCGGTCCTAGTGACGGGGCCGCAGCACGCTGCATCCTTCACGCTCAATCTTGACGGCTCCTTCAGCTACGTGCATGACGGCAGCGAGACGCCTAGCGACAGCTTCACCTACCAGGCCAGCGATGGCACGGCCTTGAGCAACGTCGCCACAGTTTTGATCACGGTCACGCCGGTCAACGACGCGCCGGTGGCAGACGACGACGGCCCCTACATCATCGCCGAGGGGGGCACGCTGAACGTGTCCGCGGCCACGGGCGTGCTGGTGGGCGACACGGACGTGGACAGCGTCACACTGAAGGCCGTCCTGGTCGGCACCCCGACCCATGCCACGACCCATGCCACGAGCTTCACACTCAACAATGCCGGCTCCTTCACTTACGTGCATGACGGCAGCGAGACCACTAGCGACAGCTTCACCTACCAAGCCACCGATGGCACGGCATTGAGCAACGTCGCCACAGTGTTGATCACAATCACGCCGGTCAACGATGCGCCGGTGATCTCCGACATCCCCAATCAAACCATTACTGAGAACAATTCCACTGGCGCGGTTGCATTTACCGTGGGAGATTTGGAAACATCCGTCGATGCATTAATCGTCACCGCCAGTTCCTCGAATACAACTCTCGTGCCTGGCACAAACCTGGTGTTTGGCGGTGCGGGAGCCAATCGCACATTAACTGTCACGCCGGCGGCCAACCAAACGGGCACGGCCACAATCACCGTCAGCGTTGCCGACGCCGATGGCGGCACGTCCAGCGACAGCTTTCTCTTGACCGTCGCTCCCGATAACGGATCTGGAATAGATACCGATTTCATCGTGGATCAGCTTCTCAACGGCGTCGCCCGGCTCCAAACCAACTACAGCGAATTGGCACGACTGATCGACCCCAACGCCAATGCTGACAGTCCACTACTGGGCGATCTGCCTTTGATCTCGAGCGCCGACTTTACCAATGTCATTGACATCCAGAATCGATTGGCCGCGCTCGGCTTCCCGTCGCTCGACTGCACGAATTGCGCGAGCGAGTCGATCAAGACGCAACTGGAACAGGCCGGCTTCGAGGTCTCCTACATCATTCCGGATGCGGAACTTGTAGCCGGACCCGCTGGTGGAGCCAATCTGCTGACCGCGACCAAGAGTTTCTCACTAAGTCAGCAGATACCAGTGGGCAGCCTGAACCTTGCTTCCGCTTTGGGGATTATTTCGATCGCCGACGGATCTCTGATGGGCTCTCTCACGGGAGGTGCCGATCTACTGCTGAATTTGACCATTGGCGTCGACACTGCCGGCGCGTATTTTGGGCCGAGCACTTCACTCAGCCTCGATGTCGATCTTGCCGGCAGCCTGCTCGCCAATATTCCCCTGCTGACGGCTTCGGCGGAGGGCGCACTGAACGTCGATTCGCACATCACACTGGCCACAGCGGACTCCAGCGGCGACGGTCGCGTGCATCTGGACGAATTCAGCGATCGCCTGAGCCAAGTGCCGCTCGACGTCAGCGGCACCGCCGACTTGGACGTGTCCGGTAGTCTGTCAGCACTCGATGTGCAAGTCTCAGGCGATTTCCAGTGGCAATTCGCAAACTCTGCGCCCGTGCTCGACCACACTCTCTTC
>CAZFLF010000183.1:0-9350 GCA_964519825.1 uncultured Pirellulaceae bacterium
TCGGAATGGAGAACCTTGGCAGACCAATTTGAAGGGGGCGCAAAACGCGATTGACCTCTGCTCGCAATTGGGAATCGACGAGTTCCACCATGTCTCCACTGCTTACGTTTCCGGTACGCGTACCGATTTGGTGCGGGAAGATGAACTCGACGTCGGCCAGCAGTTCCGGAATGACTACGAAGAAAGCAAGTTCCTCGCCGAAAAGCTCGTGCACTCGGCGACGTTTCTTCGCAGCCTAACGATCTACCGTCCAGCAGTGATCGCCGGCGATTCACAAACTGGATACACGAGCACTTACCACGGGTTGTACCACCACCTCAAACTCATGTCGGTAATAAATCGGAACGTCGAGCCGGACGAAAATGGCGTCCGTCATACTCCGTTGCAGCTGCAGATGACTGGCGACGAACCGCGCAACGTGGTCCCGGTCGATTGGGTTTCCGCGGTTTTATGCCGCATTTTTGGTAATCCGGCGGCGCACGGTCGCACTTACCACTTGTCTCCGCGTGAACGTGTCACTCCCCGCACGATCCTCGCGGTCGGTTACAAGTATTACAACTCCTACGGAGTGGAGTTCCTCGGTCCAGCGTCGCGCAGCCCGACTCCAATCAGCGATTTGGATCAGGCTGCGCAGGAAACGATGCGGATGTACGTACCGTATGAGAATTCCGACCCGCTGTTCGATACCACGAACCTGCATCACAGCGCGCCCGACTTACCTTGCCCGTTGATTGATGACGCGATGCTGAGCCGTTTTCTGCAGTTTGGCGAGGAAGATCGCTGGGGAAAACGGCGAGCCCCGCGGCCCAATGTTCCGTTCTGGGTGGAACAGTTCCTGGAAGAAGAGTTATCTCGTCGACATCCGGCGGATGACGACGAGCCGCGCGCACGCGCGTCCCGCATCGTCGGTCTCAATGTTTACGGGCCAGGTGGCGGCCAATGGTGTCTGGAATTCATCGGGGAACGGCTGACGTCGGTGACGCCCGGTCTGCCGGGCGGCCAACCGTGCGTGAGTCTGTCGTCGGCTGATTTCTCACGCTTGGTCCAAAAAAATGAATGCCTGACAGCGGAAGACTTGCAGTCTTGCGGCGAATGGCATCCGGTAGAACGGCCGGCAGTGGAGGTTCGTGACTCACGACGCCACAGCGTCCAGCGGCAAATGGTTTCGAGCGCCGAGGCCTCGTCGAGCCTCAAGTTGGCCGCACGCAGGCCCCTGAGCGAGTAAGAGACAGAGCCTAGTGTTGCTGGGTTGCGGACGTGGATTCCAACAACAGGCACAGGTAACTCCGGCGTTCGGCGCTGGTCAGTGCCAACCGATCGGCGAGCGACTGCAGTAGTCGCTTGGCTTCCGCAAGTTCAGATTCGACGGCCATCAGCTCCAGCTCAACAAAGGTTCCGACCCCTTGCACGTCGTCGAGAGACACCTCGATTCGACTCCCTTCCCAGACAACGAATACTTTGCGACGTTTCTTGCGCACTTCCGCGACGCGGCGGAATCCGAGGAGTTCCAGCAGGGTCACTAATTGCGTCCGATACTCTGAACCAGCAGGCAAGGGCAATTCCAACTCACGACGAGTTTTGGTCGTTTGGTCGATTCTCGGTCCCTTGTAAGTGATGCAATTCTGGTCGCCGGCGCTCCGCACGCGAAATGCCTCGTCAGTGGCGACAAAATCGCGCGCGGGGTGCGCGAAATAGCAATCGGTTTGTTCGCTCATGAGTCCGAATTCGGAAGGCAGCTCGCGCAGTAGCCGACTAACGTTTTCAAATCCGACCACGTGGAATTTCTGTTCGACTTCGAATTTCACGAAACACACGTCTGGTTATGAATTCATTCAAGGCACGCTCACCCACGGCACTTCCCAGAGGGGTGCGGGTCTCAGTTCGCTGGTGAGGTAGAGCGTTCGGCCGTCGTGACCGTAACAGATGGATTCGCCTTGTCGGCGTGCTGGCATCGCGATCTGCCGCGGCGGCCGGGCAAACCCCTGCTGCCAGCTCTCGTCCGGAGTTCGGGAGAATTCCAGTGCATCGCCGTAAGTCAGTACGATGGCTCGCAGCCCGTCCGGTGAGACGTCCATGGCGACGGCGGCCGGCACCGCAATGGTGGCGAGTGGCTGGGCGATCAAGATTTCGGTGGTCGGCCCCGCTGGGATGTCGAGCTGATAAACTTCGCAGCTCGGGCCGAAGACTTTCGTCGTTAGCAGGACAATGCCACGAATCGCGTCGACCGCCACGGACTCACAATCGTGCGAGCCCTGCTTGTACTGGAATTCGATTCTCCGCGCCGCGATTTCGATCGCTGGCGTTGACGGCTCCTCACATAAATAGAGTTGGTACGATTTGCGGCGCATGCCGTTGTCGCCCACGTCGGCCATGAGCAGCCAATTCTTGCCATCACGCGTGAAGGATGCCATATCTTCCCAGTCAATTGCCTCAGCGCCGTTGATACGGCAGACTCCGAGGTCTTTGCCCGTTGAGTCAAATGCGAACACGCGGGGCTCGTCACCGGAATCGTTATGGGTCCAAAAAACGCCGGGTTGCCGCCGCGAGGGTGCGAGGCCGCTGCTTTCCACGATCTGCTTGTTCGCCAATGCGCCGATTCGACGCGACTGGCCGTAATGCGATCCAGGCGAAAGACCGTCTTCAGATTGGGCGAGGTTCGTCGGTACAATACCCCAGGTGATCGCCAGGAATGCCAAACACCAACACAGCCGAACGTCTCGCGCGAAAATAGGTATGTCCATACCGACCAATGATACGACACGGCCATCGTCCGCGGAATCGGAGCCGCTTCGCAACAACAACACATTGATGCTGAGTGTGTGGTTTGTGATTCTGCTCGCTGTGGCCTTCGTTTACTTTTTCGCGCGCGATCGCAGCGATCCGCGAGACGGAACCATCAATGCATATCCGGCGGCCAACGGGAGGCCGCTTACCTCGCTGCAACTGCAACTTTTGACGGGTGATCCCCAGCCGTTGTCTCTCGATGATCTGCGCGGCAAGGTGACACTCATCAACTTGTGGGGACCGTGGTGCACGCACTGTCGCGTCGAGATGCCGCACTTGGATGCCCTGCGGAAACAATTCGAACCGCGCGGCGATTTCTCCTTTGTGTCCATCTCATGCGGTCCCAGCGTGGAATCCGAAAACCCAGTGACATTGCGTGAGGAGACCTTAGTCTACTTGCGCGACCACGGATTTTCGTTTGCGGTGCATGGCGACCTGCAGGGGAGCACGCGGCGGGCGATCGTCGAGTCCGCTCAGCTTCAAAATCAAAGCGTCGGCTATCCGCTCAACGTCTTGCTCGACCGGCACGGAGTGATTCGCGGTCTCTGGATCGGATACGTGCCGGGAGTCGAAATGGAGATTGCCGCCGCGGTCGAACGGGAGCTGCAAATAGATTCGGAAACACCAACGACAAGAAGATAATTAACAGGAAGACGAATACCAAAAGGTCCGAAAACGTCGCCGGAAGTTCACGTCCACTTCATCGAGTTTTCATTGACAAAAGTCCTCCGGCGAATCTTCACAAAAAGTTTTTTTGCTCTTGATGTCGAGTCCGGCCGGCTGACTGAAAAACAGCGTTGAGACACAAAATGTTATGCAGTAAATTCTTGCGATCTAGTTCGCCGGAAGGACGTTAGTTAGCCCGATTCTTCATGTGATCTTTAACTAGCTTACATAGTAACAACTTACGACGTTTTCACAGAAAAATAGTTGACGGCCGAAGCCAAATCACTAAACTCACCCGCCACGCCTAAATGTTGTGGATGCATCGGCTGCGGCTACTATATGTGGTAGTCAACGGGGTGATGTCACCAAGATTTTTGGTTAATCGATTCACAGATTTGACGTTTCGTTATTGGAAATCTCCGCTGGCTGTCGATCTCAGTTTGTGTAATCTTGTACACTGAACAGCTGTGCGGACGTTGGGAACCTTAGATTTATCAGGAGGATCACACGGATGTCGACTGTGCTGTCAAACGCGCGAACGGAAAAATCTTCAGTTCGAGACTCACAAGTGACGCGGCCGCATCAGGATTCCACCGGTTTGCTCGTGGATCCTATCTTTTGTCCGACGAATGTCGCCGACCCCTTTGAGACGGTCGAGTGGACTTTGCGCAGCGCAGCTATCAAGGATGAGAACGGCGAGGTGATGTTCGAGCAGAAGGACTGCGAGATTCCAGCGAGTTGGAGTCAGCTGGCAACGAATGTGGTCGTCAGCAAGTATTTTTATGGCGAGAATGGCACGCCGGAGCGGGAGCGAAGCGTTCGTCAACTGATTCATCGAGTCACGCGTACCATCGCGGACTGGGGGATCGCTGACGGTTACTTTGCCACGCCGGAAGACGGCGAACGGTTCTATCGTGAGCTGACTTGGCTGTGTTTGCACCAACATGGTGCGTTCAATTCTCCGGTCTGGTTCAACGTTGGCCTGCATCACGTCTATGGCGTCAAGGGTACGAAGTGCAACTGGTATTGGGATCGTGAAACCTGCACGGTCAAGATGCCGGACAACCCGTACGAGTATCCGCAAGGCTCGGCATGTTTCATCCAGAGTTGTGACGACAACATGGAAGACATTATGCGGCTTGCGACTAGCGAGGCGATGTTGTTCAAATTTGGCTCCGGCACCGGAACCGATTTATCGACGATCCGATCCTATCGCGAAAAACTGTCGGGCGGCGGTAAACCTTCCGGTCCGCTGTCATTCATGCGGGTCTACGATCAGATCGCGGCAGTCGTGAAATCGGGCGGCAAGACGCGTCGCGCGGCCAAGATGCAATCGCTCAAGGTCTGGCATCCCGACATCCTGGAATTCATCGAATGCAAATGGAAAGAGGAGCGCAAAGCTCATACTTTGATTGGGAGCGGCCAGTACGAAGCGAATTTTAACGGCGAAGCCTACAGTTCGATTCTGTTCCAAAACGCGAATTTGTCCGTGCGAGTCACCGACGAGTTCATGGAAACGGCGGCGAAGAATGGCAAGTGGTCCACGCGGTGGGTCACGGATCCATCTCGGTCGGGACCTGTCTATGAGGCGAAATGGCTGCTCGAACGCATGTCGGAGTGTGCCTGGCACTGCGGAGACCCGGGCATGCAATACGATACGACGATCAATCGTTGGCATACTTGTCCGAATTCCGGTCGGATCAACGCCAGCAATCCGTGTTCGGAGTACATGTTCCTCGACAATACGGCGTGCAACCTGGCCAGCATCAATTTGATGAAGGTGTGCGATGCGAACGGGGCGCTCGACGTCGAGCGATTTGCAGCGGCCTGCCGGATCTTTTTTATCGCGCAGGAAATCCTGGTCGGACACGCAAGTTATCCGACGGATCGCATCGCCTACAACAGCCATCTGTTCCGGCCGCTCGGATTGGGTTACTCGAATCTGGGCAGCCTACTGATGTCCAACGGGATGCCCTACGATTCCGACGCCGCGCGGGGTGTATGTGGATCGGTCACGGCGATCTTGCATGGTGCCGCAAATCGGACGAGCGTCGAGTTGGCGAGGGCCATGGGGACATTCGAGGGTTACGCGGTGAATCGTGAGCCATTCTTGCGAGTGATGCAAATGCATCGCGACTCGGTGGAGCAGATCGATGATACCGGACCGAAGTACTTGAAAGAGGCCGCGCGAAAATTATGGGACGAAGTGTTGCAGGTCGGACGCCGCTACGGCTTCCGTAACGCCCAGGCAACCGTGCTCGCACCGACGGGCACGATTAGTTTCCTCATGGATTGCGACACCACGGGGATCGAACCGGATATCGCACTGGTGAAGTACAAGCAGCTGGCCGGCGGCGGCATGTTGAAGATCGTGAACAATACCGTGCCGATCGCCCTCAGCAGGCTCGGTTATAACGACGCCCAAGTGCAGGCGATCGTGAAGTATATCGGTGAGCGCGACACGATCGAGGGCGCGCCCGATTTGAAGCCTCAAGACTTGGCGGTTTTCGACTGTGCATTCAAACCGGCCAATGGAGTGCGCACGATTGGATGGCGAGCCCACGTGAAGACGATGGCTGCCGCTCAGCCGTTCATTTCTGGTGCGATTTCCAAGACGGTCAACATGCCGAGCGAGACAACGCCTCAGGACATTGCCGACGCATACCTCTGGGGATGGCAGCTGGGGCTCAAGGCGCTGGCGATTTATCGCGATGGATCGAAAATGAGCCAACCTCTGTCCACACAGACCGAGGGGGACAAGGAAAAGGCCGCCGACAAAGAGCGGGACCAGGAGCGGCCTTCGTTAAAGCCGCGCCGGGAACGGTTGCCCGATACGCGACCGTCCATGACTCACAAATTCAATGTGGCTGGCCACGAAGGTTACATCACGGTCGGCTTGTATCCGGATGGCCGGCCAGGCGAGCTGTTCATCACGATGGCCAAGGAAGGGAGCACGGTCGGTGGCTTGATGGACGCATTTGGCACCGCGGTCTCGATCAGCCTGCAATACGGTGTGCCACTCGAAGCGCTCGTCAATAAATTCTCACACATGCGGTTCGAGCCGATGGGACACACGACCAACCCGGATATCCGCATCGCAAAGAGCGTGGTCGATTACATTTTCCGTTGGCTGGGGATTACGTTTCTGCCCGGTCATCGAGAATTCCTCGGGTTGCAGCCCAAGAACGACGAAGAGCCGGAGACCAACAAGCCGGAAACCAACAAGCCGGAAACCAAGAGGTCGGAGACCAAGAAGCCGGCAGCCCCAATGGGGAACGGCAGCGGCGCAGCGGCGAGCACCGCTGCACCTGCGAACGGCCACGGAAAGGTGGACATGTCGATCTTCGAGCGCGCCGGATTGGCGCTCAAAGTCGACGAGAATGGCGGCCCGGCCGGTTCGCGTAACGATCAGTTCGCTCGCTTCCAAAGCGACGCGCCGAGTTGCGACAATTGCGGATCCATCACGGTCCGCAATGGCAACTGTTATCTCTGTCACAACTGCGGAAACAGCATGGGTTGCTCGTAACGGATGTCCGGGCGGGAGGCCCCGAGCAACCCTTGTTGATTATTCACAGCGTTGCCGCACGAGCGGCAACGCTGTTTTTTTGCCCAGCGAAGCTGGCAAACCCAGCCGCGTGAAACAGCAAGCGAACCTGATTAGGCAAACTGCCGGAGCAAGCGTATTTGTGACGTGGGATCCCTTCAGAAGGGTTCATCAGTGCCTCCCCGCCGCCGTTCGCAAGCTCAGGGTCGTGACACTCGACCGCTCGAACTATTTGGCATGAGCAAGCTGCTGGAAGCGGTCGAGGTCGACAGTCACGTATGTCAGAAAGAACGTGGAGCCGGCAAAGTCGCGGAGAGCCTGACGATGCGAAGCGGCACCCTTGGCGCGGGGAAGAGGATCGCCGTCCTCGGCTAACCCTTCTAGATGAAAAAGGAGGGCCTGCTCCATTCGCGCCGCGACCTTTTCGATGGACCTTCCCGTGGCGACACAGCCTGGAACATCGGGCGAGCTGGCCGCATAACCCGTAGCTGATTTTTCGATTACGACGAGGTAGTTTTCCATATTTTGTGCCCTGACGCCGCCAACTTGCTTCTACTTCAGTTGATCATCTCATAAATCGCGTTGATTTGGTCAAGGCCCTTGAAGCCTCGGGTTGAATCTTCGTATTGTTGGTCCCGTAACCGCGACGTAGACTACCTTGCCCGTGTTTCGGCCACCAGATTCTGTGACGAGTAAGCGCCGTGCCCCTGTCTGAAGTCGCTTTCCAACAGTGCATTTCCCCGGACTGCGGCGCGAAATACGGCGTCGAAGAAGTGCACGTAGCTTGCCCAAAATGCGGCGATCTGTTGGACGTGGACTACGATTGGGAACGAGCCGGCATTCCCAACTCATTGGCCGCTTTCGAACGAATGTGGAGCCAGCGGCACGATCCTTTGCGATTCAGCGGAGTCTGGCGTTTCCATGAACTGCTCCCCTTCGCGCGCCCTGAAGAAGTCGTGACCATTGGCGAAGGGCAAACTCTGCTGCAGCGGGCCGACGCAGTCGCCAAATTCGTGGGGCTCAATCCAGGTCGGTTGTTTCTCCAATATGAAGGCCTGAACCCCTCCGGAAGCTTCAAAGATAACGGCATGTCGGCCGCGTTCACGCACGCCAGGGCGATCGGCGCCTCGCGGGCCGCGTGTGCGTCGACCGGCAACACGAGCGCCTCGCTCGCCATGTACTGCTCGGTGACGAAGCTCATGAAAGCCGTGATCTTCATCGGTTCGGGAAAGATCTCGCACGGCAAGCTGTCGCAGGCACTTGATTACGGAGCGCTGACGGTCCAAATCAGCGGTGACTTCGACGATGCGATGGAACGCGTGAAAGAAGTCTCGCGCGACTTGGGCATTTACCTCGTGAACAGCGTCAATCCGTTCCGGCTGGAAGGTCAAAAGACCATCATGTACCGAGTGCTCGAGGCATTGCGGTGGGAAGTTCCTGACTGGATCGTCGTGCCGGGAGGCAACCTGGGAAACTCGAGCGCATTCGGCAAGGCGTTTGACGAACTCCATCGGCTCGGGTTGATTCCACGAGTGCCGCGGCTCGCCGTGATCAACGCGGTCGGAGCGAATACCCTCTATGAGCTGTACGAGCGACGTGGTTTGCGGTGGCGGCAAGGTCGTCCCGACATGAAGCTCTGCGAGGACTATTACCGCGAGTTGGACGCGGAGAAACGCAAGGCTTCAACGATCGCCAGCGCCATCGAAATCAATCGCCCGGTTAATCTGAAGAAGTGCCTGCGCGCGTTGGAAACATGCCAGGGAGCCGTGCGCCACGTCACTGATCAGGAGATCATGGACGCCAAAGCCCAGGTTGGGGCTGGCGGGATCGGATGCGAGCCGGCGAGCGCCGCAAGTGTGGCGGGCGCGAAACTGCTGCGGCATGAAGGAGTCATCGGCGCCGACGAACGCGTGGTCTGCATCCTCACCGGGCATCAGCTTAAAGATCCCGACGCGACCGTGGCGTACCACACCACCGACCAGGACCGCTTCAACCAAGTGCTGGGTAGCCGTGGCGTCAAACGCGCGTCGTTTGCCAATCGGGCCGTTGCGGTCCCGAACGATCTCGGCGAAATTATCCGAGCCATTCAGCTCTATAGCTGAACTGAGGCGCGGTCTGATCTCTAAGCCGAAACGATGCCCATGTCCAAACTACGAATTGCCATTCACGGCGCCGCGGGGCGCATGGGACAGCGGTTGGTCGCCTTGGGAAGCGTCGATTCCGATCTTTGCATTGCCGCGGCGTTGGAATTCGCCAGTCACCCCAATCTCGGCCGCGATGCCGGAGAAGTTGCGGGTGTGGGCAAGATCGGAATTCCGCTGTCGGCGACCGTTATCCCCGGTCTCGACGTCGTGGT
>CAZFLF010000184.1:0-9291 GCA_964519825.1 uncultured Pirellulaceae bacterium
CGCTCTTGGAGAATGTACGATTCGCCTTCATCAAAAAGGACGCGAAGCTGCGCGCTAGCCCACGTCGTTTTCAGCCGCACGGCAAATGCGGCATGGAACTGTCCGACCTGTTGCCGAATATTGCCGCGTGTGCCGATGACCTGTGTTTGATTCGGTCTCTGCACACCGACCAATTCAATCACCATCCGGCCCAATTGACGATGCAATGCGGGCGAGGTGAGTTGGGACTGCCGACACTGGGTGGCTGGCTCACGTATGGATTGGGGACCGAGTCTCGAGATCTGCCAGGTTACGTTGTCTTGACGGGAGGCCGAGGCACCAGCGGCAGCACTACATTGTGGAGCGGCGGTTTTCTGGGATCGCAGCACTCGGGCATCCACTTTCGGACGCGCGGCGAAGCAGTTCTGCATCTGCAGAATCCAGCCGGGATTCCACGGGAAGTGCGGAGGATAGGGTTAGATGCCTTGCGCGACCTGAACGCCAGCCGACTCTCCGCAGTGGGCGATCCCGAAATCGCCAGCCGGATCGCCAGCTATGAATTGGCTTTCCGCATGCAAGCCGCGGCTTTGGAGCTCAATGATCTGTCGAGCGAATCGCAGCGGACACTCGATAGATACGGCGTCGGTCGAAGCGATCTGCCGATCAAAGTCAAACGGGACGGAGGACCGGGCCAATATCATGATTTTGCAACCAACTGCCTGCTCGCCCGGCGGTTGGTCGAGCGGGGCGTGCGGTTTGTCAACATTTTCCATGCGTCCTGGGACCACCACGAGAATGTCGACGGGGAACTCCCCTTCTACACAGGCATGGCGGATCAACCGGTTGCGGCCCTGATTCGCGACCTGAAAGAGCGCGGCCTGCTCCAGGAAACGCTTGTCGTGTGGGGCTCGGAATTCGGCCGCACGCCGCTGGGGCAGGGAACCGCCGGCCGCGACCATCATCCTTATGCTTTCAGCATGTTTCTGGCGGGAGGAGGAATTCGGGGAGGCTACGTGCACGGACGGACCGATGACATCGGGTGGGCTCCCGTCGAAGATCCTCTGCATGTCAACGATCTGCACGCGACGCTCTTGCACCTCTTCGGCCTTGATCACCGCGAACTAACGTTTCGATTTCAGGGCCTCGACCAGCGCCTGACCACCGTCACACGCGAAGCCCATGTCGAGCCCAAGCTGATCGGATAACGGGTTAAACGAGTTCGTGGATGGCCGGACTTGTGGCCAGATACTGCGGCCGGCCGGCGGGATCGATGAGAGTCACCCGACTCGAATCAATGCCGAGGTTGTGATACAGCGTTGCGAAGATTTCCTGGAAATGGACTGGCCGCTCCTGCGCTTCTTCACCCAAGCGATTCGTCGAACCGATCACCTGGCCACATCGCATGCCGCCGCCGGCTAAGACTGCACAGCTGACGTTCGGCCAATGATCGCGTCCCGCTTTGTTGTTGATACGCGGCGTGCGGCCGAACTCGCCCCAAGCAATCACCGTGACGTCGTCGAGCATGCCTCGTTCGCTTAAATCCTCAATTAAAGCACTCAAGCATTGATCAAGTTTCGCACCGTGGTCCCGCACCAGATCGAAATTCTTCGAGTGACTGTCCCAGCGGCCGTAGGAAAGGGTGACCACGCGGACACCGGCCTCGACTAGCCGCCGAGCTAAAAGCAGATGCTCGTTGACGGTGGGGGCGCCGTCGTACTGATAGTGGTATGGCTGACCATTTCCGTAACGCTCGCGAACTTTGGGATCTTCCTTCGAGAGATCCAGCGCTTCGACCAAACGGCTAGACGTAAGGACGTCAAAAGCTCCCGCCGTGAAGCGATCCATGGCATGCATTTGGTCGGTCGCTTGCAGTTCGCGGCGAATTTTGTCCATGCTTCCCAGCAGGCGACGACGATCCTGGAGCTGTTCGAGCGACAAACCACTCAGAGTCATGTTCGGGCGACCGGGGCCGTCAGGCTTGAACGGCGCATACGCCGCGCCTAGGAATCCCGGTTTACCGGAATCGGACCAGCGGATCTCCTTGGTAGGCTCCGCCAGCCCAACAAACGGCGGAACCGAGGGATCGACCGGTCCTTGCAAACGCGAGACAACGGAACCAAGACTGGGTCGGCCGCCGAGGGATGCCAAATCTTTGGTCAGCCAGCCGGTCATGCACTGGAAAGCGTCGTGTCGGTCAGTGGCACCGACGACCGAGCGAATGATCGCGCAGCGGTCCATCACTTCGGCCAGCTGCGGGAAAACTTCACAGATCCGGATGCCGGGAACTTTGGTGTCGATCGGCGAAAACTCACCGCGAAGCTCGACAGGCGCCTCCGTCTTCAGATCGAACATGTCCTGGTGCGGTGGCCCTCCACCTAGGAACACGTTGATGACTGCCTTATGCCTCGTCGACTTGCCTGAGGCTGCTTCCAGCCGGTTCAAGTCGGCGAGCGACAGTGCTCCGACACCCGCACCCAACATTCCAATGCGCAGAAAGCTCCGCCGCGAAATGCCGTCGCAATATCGTTGGCCGCGTCCATAGACCGTCAGCATCGGCAGCCTCCTCGGCGCTGGTGATCACTATTCGCTCTCATGCGTCGCACTTGAATTGTGGCCATTCCACCCACCAGACGTCAATCGAAACCAGCAATTTGTATGCGGCATTCTACACCAGGTTCGGTTTTGTCCAACGCGTGCAACGCGATAGGATCGTTTCTGTCTGATTTCCCCGATCTTTTCTTGGTACAGGGCCAGCACACAAGTTGCTGGTGGGCCGCCGCCAAATCGACTATCTTCTCGCCGTTCGGCACTGGAATGATCTGTGCAATCTGCCAAATCTGCGGATCGACCGAGCGTCAATCGTTGCTGGCGTTAGGCGAGGGGTCCTGGAAATGAACCGGTCGTTCCTGAGCGTATTCGCCCCGACAGTTCGTCGCACCGATCTCGCCAGGAACTTCAGGCACGCGCGCCGCATTGTGGTCGACATACATTTTGACATTCCCGACGACAATCCCGAGGAGTGAAACGATGAACGGCACTCGGCAAGCGATCAAGTACGGCATGTTCATCATGCCCTTTCATTCGCCGAACAAACCGCTGTCCCAAGGCTACGACGAAGACCTGGAGCTGGTGGTCCGCGCGGAGGAACTCGGCTTTGCGGAATTTTGGATCGGCGAGCATCACACGATGAAGTACGAGACGATCGTGATGCCGGAGATCTTCATCGCCCGCGCACTGGGTGAGACGACCAAAATCCGGCTTGGGCCTGCGCCAGTCTGTCTGAATCAGCACCATCCGGCCCATGTCGCCAGCCGGCTGGCATTTTTGGATCACCTGTCCAAAGGGAGGCTCAACATCTGTTTCGGCAATGGCAGCGTCACGGCCGATCAGGAACTTTACGGCGTCGATCCCAAGCAGGGGGGGGCGATGGCGTTGGAAGCCATGGATGCAATTCTCATGCTTTGGTCCACCAATCCGCCCTACAAGCATCAGGGAAAATTCTGGCAGTTTCAGCTCAAAGACAACGTGGACGAGGAGACGCTGATCGGTTTCATCCATCGGCCGTACCAGTTGCCCCACCCGCCCATCGCGATGCCCGCAATGAGCACCAACTCGTTCACGATGAAGATCGCTGGTGAACGCGGGTATCAGCCTTTCTCGCACTGCCTGGTCACGGGAAACGTGGTCGCCGATCAATGGCAGACGTACGCCAAGGCCGCCCAGGCTGCTGGCCGCGAACCACAACGCTCGGATTGGAAAGTTTGTCGATCGATCTTCCTGGCCGACACAACCGAGGAAGCAGTTCGCCGCGCCCGTACAAATTCCCTCGGCCGGAACTACGAGTACATTGGCGGCTTGTTCGACAAGGGACTGGGCCGGCGGATCTACAAGCGTGATCTCGCCATGCCAGACTCGGCATGCAATCTCGACTTCCTGATGACCGAGCAGATTATCGCCGGCGACGTTGACGAGGTGCTACGGCGGCTCTTGCAGTTAATCGAGGAGACGGGTCCGTTCGGTACGCTCGTCCTGATGAGTTACGATTGGGACGACAAGCAGAGCTGGTTGCACAGCATGGACCTGTTCGCCAACGAATTGATGCCGGCGCTCAACAAGGCCGTGGGTGGAGTCGCGTGATAGGAATCGGGTCCCGCGGCCGTCACGCTCCGCAGTGACGTGGCTTGTCCCGCGATGGGACGTATGAGGCGTATGCGACTTATAGGTCCTATCCGTCCTATCGGTCCCATGGAGTGCCTCGTCACGGCGGAGCTTAACGACCACGGTAAATGCAATGAACAACACGCCGGCTGACAACCTTCATCGCGAGACTCCTCCCGCGCCGAGCCTTCCGCAAGGCCCGCTGGCCTGGCTGATGATCTTCGGTCCAGGAGCGATCATCGCATCGCTGACGATCGGCACCGGAGAGCTGATCTTCTCGAGTCGAGGTGGCGCGCTATTCGGCTATCGGATCCTGTTTCTGTTTGTGATTATCTCGGTCCTGAAATGGAGCCTTCTGCTGGCCTCTTCACGGCACATCATGTTGACGGGCGTCCATCCCTACGAGCGGATGCTCGATCTCCCCGGTCCTCGCGGTTGGCTACCTTTGATGCTGTTAGGGATATCCACGATTTGCATGCCGATCTGGATCAGTTTTCATTCCGGCGTGCTTGGGAACCTGACTGCGTGGGTGACGGGGACGCAGGGGGCCTTTCACGGCGGCGTGGATTATTTGTGGGGATCGCTGATTCTCGTCAGCCTCCTGATCTTGTCGGCGTTGGGGGGCTACACGGTGCTTGAGAAGGTCCAAACGGTCATCGTCTTGGTCATGGTGGGGTGTGCCGGTTGGACATTGCTTCTCTATCAACCTGACTGGCTGGAGATGCTGAAGGGAATCTTGCCGCAGAGGCTCTCGTATCCTCCGTGGTTGTCCACCAAATACCCGGAGATCGCGAAACATTCGATCTGGGTCGAGACAACCCGGTATGTCGGCGTGATCGGTGGAGCCGGCTTCGATTACCTCGGCTACACTTCCTGGCTGCGTCAGAAAGGTTGGGGCATGGCTTCCCGGCGGGCAACTCCGGCGGACCTGCAGGCCATCGCCGCCGATCCTCATCATGAACAGCGACGCTGGCTCCGGGCCCCGCTGGTCGATTCTTCGATCAGCTTCGCAATGGTGGTGGCATTCAGCGCGGTCTTTGTCGCTTGTGGGGCGATGGTTCTGGGGCCGAACCAGATTCTTCCCGATGAAGACAATCTGCTTAACCTACAGGCGACCTTGGTGACCCAAATCCACAAGTGGCTGTTACCGCTGTACGTGATTGGAGCGTTTCTGACGATGCTCGGGACTCTCTATGGGACGATCGAAATCGCCTGCATCATCGCCGACGAGATTTTTCGGTCTTTCGTCCGAACCTGGACACCGCAACAGGCGCAACGGCTGAGACGAGGGTGCATCGGGTGGTGTGCGACGATCGCTCTGCTGATTTTGGCCTGGCTGTTCGTACGGCAGGTTCGGCCCGTCGATGCCGTGCATCCAACGGCGGCCGCCATCCAGGTATCACCGGACCCGATATCGACCCACAAGACCGACGAATTACCTGCCGACGCCCGATCCGCGAAGTCGGAGAATCAGCCGAAGATCCTGTTGAACATGTTAATGACACCGGTCAACCTCTTCACAGGAGTCCTCTTTTGTGGTGTGGTCTGCCTGTTGAATGTGTGGATGGATCGGCGTTGGATGCCCCGACCCCTCCGGCTCCCCTGGTGGCTGGGCAGTCTGAATGTTGTGGCGGGGATTGTGTTTCTCGCCCTTGGCCTGAAGGGATACTGGGACCACCCAAGTCGCTGGTTTGCCATCCTGGGCCTGGGAGGAATGGCTGTCGGAGCAATGATCCTGTCGGCGATCATCGCGCCGAAGATATTCTTGACGCCGGAATCATTGACAGTACCAGACAACTTGGGAGAACGATCGCATGGCTGACCACGACGCACCAAGCACAAATGGCACTGTGGTTCCGGATACGGCGGTTGCAAATACTGCGGTATCAAAAACTGCGGTTACAGATGCAGCGCGCAGCGCCTGCCGCGAGTCCATGCCGACGATGCTCGCGCACTGTACGCTGGCCGTCCGCGATGTTCAGCGGACCAGCGACTTCTTTCAACAGACGCTCGGTTGGCGACCGATTCGCCGTCCGGGCAACATTCAACAGTCCGCTGCCTGGCTACAAATTGCTGCCGGACAGGAACTGCACCTGCTCGAAGTGTCCGATTTCGAACCATCTCCGTTCGAGCGGGAGTTTGGGCGACATATCGCCCTGAGCTGCGCATTGCAGGAATTCGCCGGACTCAAGGATCGACTTGTCGCCCACGGGGCGGAATTGATCGCACCTCTACGAGAGACCCCCTTCGAACGCTTCTTCTTCCGAAATCCGGACGGATATGTCTTCGAGGTCGTCGCAGCGGGACATGTTTCTGAATCGACCTGAAATCTAATTGAACAAGGAACAACGCGACATGCTGCGCAATATCCACCTATTTCGCGAGAAGATGGATTCTGGAAAATTTTGCCTCGGGGCCGGGATTACTTTTTCGGATCCCTCCGTGACAGAAGCGTTGTGCGAGAGCGTCGATTTTTTTTGGATCGATCTGGAGCATAACCCGACCAGTTTGGAGTCGATGGCGGCTCACCTGATGGCCGCCCGCGCCGGCGGCACGCCAGCGCTCGTCCGAATTCCCAGCGGTGACGTGGCCTGGATCAAGCGAGTTCTCGATAGCGGCGCCGACGGGATCATCCTACCGCAAGCGAAATCGGCGGAGGAAATTCGCGCCTTTGTGTCCGCCTGCCGCTATCCGCCACGGGGGACGCGCGGTTTCGGTCCGCGGCGGGCGTCCAACTATGGCCGTTCTCGCGGCGCCGAGTATTTGCAGCATGCTAACGAGCAACTGTTTGTCGTCGCTCAGATCGAGACGGTTTCGGCGCTGGAAGATCTCGACGCGATCATTGAGATCGAAGAACTCGACTCGCTGGTCGTCGGTCCTTACGATCTTTCCGGCTCGATGGGTATGCTGGGCGAGGTCCACCATCCGCAGGTACTGAACGCCATTCAACGTGTTGTCAGCAAGTCTCGAGCAGCAGGTCTTTACGTCGGCATGGGAATGGGGGCCGATGTGGAACATGCATTGGAAGCGGCCGCCCTGGGAGTCCAGTGGGCCCAGTGCGGAAACGATTATGAGTTCATGCTCCGTACGGTGGATCAGCTCTACGCAACGATTCGACAACGCAAATAGATCTGCATGAAAGAAAGGTACTGCTATGGGAGAGAGCCGTTCGCTGCCCACCGTTCTGATTTCGCCGGAGGCTCTAATTGGCGTGCGCGGCCCTTGGGTTCCCCTGCTAGAGGACGCTGGGTTTGCGGTGCAGTATCCGGAGGACTCCACTTTCACGCGCGGTCTATGCAGTGCTGAGGAAACGATTCGTGTGCTGAGCGCGGCCTCGGCGGTAATCGCCGGTGGCGAGCACTTTACCGCGCCCGTGATCGCTAGTCTTCCGAAACTGCGTGTGATCGCTCGGGCTGGGGTCGGATACGATCGAGTCGACGTAGCTGCGGCCACCAACCGAGGTATCCCACTGACGATCACTCCTACGGCCAACCACGAATCGGTCGCCGAAACGACATTCGCCCTGTTATTTGCCGTAGCCAAAGGGATAGTGGTCAATGATGCCCGCACGCGCGCCGGAGAGTGGGCGAAGCAGGCCACCGAGCCGATCCGCGGCAAGACATTAGGTATTCTCGGACTCGGGCGAATCGGCCGCAGTACTGCGATCCGCGCCCGTGCGATGGGCATGAACGTCCTCGCCACCGAGACGAACCCGACCGAATCGTTCGTACGGCAGCATGGTATCGAGTTGGTCGACTTCGATACGCTGTTGGCCCGCAGCGATTATCTGTCCATCCATTGCCCATTGAATGAAGAAACCAATCGGTTGTTCGATCGCACCGTCTTTGCCCGAATGAAACCGGGGAGTGTGTTGCTCAACACCGCGCGCGGGGGTCTGGTGGTCGAGGCCGATCTGATTGAGGCCCTCAGGAGCGGACGTCTCGCCGGTGCGGGTTTGGATGTCTTTGAGCGAGAACCCGCTTTGGCCGACAATCCCTTATTTCAACTGGACAACGTGGTCGTCAGTCCGCACCTGGGGGGAGCCGACAAACTTTCCCAGCAGAATATGGCCATCGAGGCGGCGGACTGTATCGTCAAGCTGTCGCGCGGTCAGTGGCCGACGGGCGCGGTCGTAAACGATCAGCTGCGGGAGAAGTGGAAATGGTAGTTAGGAAGCGGCAGCAGGATGGTCGCCGTCGTGTTCCTGACAAACGTACGGACAGATTCCCGAACAGGCTTATTTCCTCTTTGATGCGATCAAGATCCACGATTGTCATGGCGGCCCTGGGCGGGCAATCGCGTTGTTTTGAATTCAGCTCCCGCTGCAACCCGTCAAAGTGTGCCACCGTCGAGACGGAGTCGATTTTCCATACCGTCTGATTTACTACCGTCTCGAACAGTGAGCGGGGCGGCTGAACTACGACTCATGCGAACGCCGCGCTATCTGCGACAGGCAGGTAAGATACAATCGGACAAAGCGATTGAGGAGCGATCATGTCGCGCCGAGAGCTTGAACGAATCCGCCTGGCCGCCCAAGAGCATCGGTATACGATGACCGAGCACGCGTTCAATGAGATGACGGAAGACAACCTGGATGTGTTGGATGTCGAAGCGGCGATTCTGACCGGAGATATCGACGAGGAGTTGACCCACGACCCGCGCGGCACACGGTATGTCGTCGTGGGCACGGCCACCGACTTGGAAACGCCCGTTGGAGTCGTCGTGCGATTTGTCGAGCGCGACCAACTACTGATCATTACTGTGTACGAAATCAAATGAGGACGCCCATGTACGGTTTTAAATGTGAACACTGTGTTGGCACGGTGCGCGAGCGCCAGGTCGCGCGTGAGGCGCTGCGACACAAAGAGAGCTTTGTCATTCTGGAAGACGTTCCAATCGGCGTTTGCGACACGTGCGGATCCCGTTATTTCGATGCGTCCGTGTTGCGTCGGGTCGCTGAAATTGGCCGGGGCACGACTCCGTCGCCCCGGACGGTCGAAATCCCCGTCGATCGTTTTGCGCCAGCCTGATCTTCTGTCGACGCACGTTTTTCCGGGAAGGATCGATTCTAGGACGAGCGGTTACGAGCGAACAAGGAAGCCGACCAGATGCAAGACCGCTTCGCGCTGCTTCTCAAAGACTTTTCGGTACTCG
>CAZFLF010000185.1:0-9288 GCA_964519825.1 uncultured Pirellulaceae bacterium
GGATCGAGAGACCCGGCGTTATCACCGGAATAGGCCGACAGCGGTTCTTCAGACGATAGAACGATGAACCTTGGACGTCGGCCGATTCAAAGTTGTCATCCAAACCGGCAGCCGACTCTCCCGCGCCGAGCAGCAAGTAGCCGTCGGGCTGCAACACCTGACGCAGCTTTGTCAGCACCAACTTTTTGGTTGGGACATCGAAATAGATCATCACGTTTCGCAGCAAGATCAGATCGAACTTTGGCAGCACTGGCCATGGACGAACCAGATTTAGCTCTTGCCATTCGATCATGCAGCGAAGCTCGGCGCGCGCTTGCCATTCGTCACCAACTCGCTGGAAGAACCGATTCAACATCTCTGGCGTGAGGCCGCGGTTGACTTCATGCCGTACGTATTTCCCTTGCTTCGCCCGTTCCAATACGCGCCGCGAAAAATCGGTGGCCAGGAGTCGGAGGTGCCAGCCTGCGAGCAGCGGCTGATGCTCTTTCAGCAACATTGCCAAGCTGTACGGTTCTTGTCCAGTGGAGCAAGCAGCGCTCCAGAGGCACAGTTCCTTGCGTCCGGTCCGTTTTTGCGCGAGTTTAGGCAGCAGCATGCGGCCGAGGGCCGTGAACGCCGCCGCATCGCGCAAGAACGACGTCTCGTTGTTCGTCATCGCTTCCACGATGCGGTACTTCAGCGCCGCATTGGGACGGTCGCGAGCGACTTGGATGAGTTGCTCGATCGAGTTGTATCCTTCGTCATGAGCCACTGGGGTCAGGCGTGTCTCGACGAGATATCCCTTACCGTCGTCCAGCACGATCGCGGCTTCGCGTCGGACGAGTTCCCGCACAAATTGAAAATCTCTGGCACTCAAACTCATGATTACTGACTCTGTTTTGCGGCAGCATTTAGCCGAATCGCGGGCATGTTTTCCGGGTGAAGTCTCGAGCGGGGGTCACTTACCTCCGGCCCAAGTCGTTCGTCTAGTTCGTCACGGTCACAGAACGGTTTCCCGGCTAGGCGGCCGTGTCTCCTGGCGCGCCCGTCAATTCACGGACACTGCACATATCGCGCTCGGCGGCAGCCAATTCGGATTGGAGGCCGCTGTGGGTCGTGCCCCTTGAACGCGAAGCACTGTCTCGATACTTGAATGGCATCAACAATCGTTCGAGCTCAGAAGCCATCCGCGCCATTTCGGCAGCGGCGATCTGTACATTCGCGCTCCCCAACTTGGTATTGTCGGCGACTTGCGCGACGGTGCAGATATTTCTAGTGATATCCGCGCTGCCGCGGGCAGCCTCGCCAATGCAGCGGCTGATCTCATTGGTGGTCGCTGTCTGCTCCTCCACCGCGGCCGCGATCATGCCGGAAATGCTGTGGACCTGGTTGATCACCCCTGTGATCTCTCCGATGGCTTTAACGGCGGCGTGTACGTCGGACTGGATTGCTTCGATCTTGCGACTGATATCCTCGGTAGCCTTGGCCGTTTCCTTGGCTAGATCTTTGACTTCATTGGCGACCACGGCGAATCCCTTGCCGGCTTCGCCAGCGCGAGCCGCCTCGATCGTGGCGTTCAAGGCCAGTAAGTTCGTCTGCTGGGCGATCGAAGTGATAACTTTCACGACGTTGCCGATTTCCAAGCTGCTTTCACCCAATTTGCCAATGGCGGTATTGGCGGTCGATGCGACTTGCACGGCATTGGTCGCCACCTTGGCGGCCTCCGTCGCATTCTGAGCAATTTCCTGGATGCTGATGCTCATCTCTTGCGATGAAGTCGCGACCGCTTGAATGCTCATGTCCACTTCTTCCCCCGCGGCGGAGACCATTTGCGATTGCGACGCCGTGTCTTCCGCGTTGGATTGCATCTGGCGACTGATCGCGGCCAATTCACTCGACGAACTGGAAAGCGTCAGCGTTTGTTGGCTGATCGAAACCATCGTCCCGCGGATTGCGGCGATGCCCCGATTGATGGACCGGGCCATTTGGCCGATTTCATCCTGCGAGTTTGTCACGATTTCCTGAGTCAAATCACAATTTCCCACGGCTTCGAGTACCTGTTTGGCGCGCAACAGTGGTCGCACCACAGAATGGCCGATCCGCATACCCACCAATGCCACTAAAGCGCTCGTACAAAAACCGACCGCAAACAGAATCCTGGTCCGGCTGGTGATGTCCGCAGTGGCATTCAGTTCGTCGTAGTTGTTTCGCGCAGTGGCCAACGTAACAACTTGGTCGATGGCATCGCGGTGTTGCTGATACTTTTGCTGTAGTACGCCCAGGGCCAGCTCGCGGGCCTTGGTGTTATCGCCGCTGGCGACGGCGGGTAGCAACTGTTTGTCGAGCAGATGAAAGAATTCTTCCGCCGGCCGATACGACTCGACCACCAGGTATTTTTTCAGGTCTCCGTCTTCCAAACTCTTTTGCCAATAGTCATGGCGGGCTTTGTAGTCGTCGTGGAGTGCGTCGAGGCGTTCAATGAGCGTTTCGCGTCGTGCTGCGTCGGTCTCGTTGACGAGTTGCAATGCGATCAAATACGACTCAATGATGTATTCCGGGGGCGGAATCACATCGCTGATAATGTCCTTGCCCTGCACGATTCGCCGGTACTTCGGCCCGTTGACCCGATGGTCTTGCAGTGTGTCGAACGCCAGCCAGCCAAAGGCGACGAAGCCGACGACGGTGACCCCCGCGAGCAAAAGTAATTTGCCTTTAACGGTCAGCTTATCCAGAAAGTTCATATCGAGTGCTCCTTGGCTAAGTTAGTTTGGTGGCCGCGCTGAGACGGGTTCCGGCTGACGGCGCCGCCGAATGCCTCGTTGGACAAGTCGACCGCTTTGTCCGGATCAAGAACCAACAGCAGTCTGTGACCCAGCTTATAAATACCGACGATCAGTTCCCGACCCGGTCCCTGCATCGTCTCCGGTGGACGCTCGAAGTCGACTTCCTCGACCTCAAACATATCTCCGACTTCGTCCACGAGCAGACTCACTGGACCCTCGTTGGTCTGCACGACCACGTGCATGGGAGGTTGATCGGCAGGACGTTCCGACAATCCCAGTCGTTGCCGCAGATCAACGGCCACGACGATGTTCCCGCGCAGGTTTAGCAATCCGCTTACCGACGCCGGCGCCAGCGGGACGGTCGTCATTTCCTGAAACCGAAGAACCTCTTGCACGTGTTTCACATCGACGCCGAACAACAGGTTGTCCAGTTGAAACGAACAGTATTGATGTGTTTTCAGCATGACGTTTCTCGGCAATGGCTCAGGTCGCCACATCCAAAGCTTGGTTTGGAGCTGCTATCCGTAGCAGAGTTGCGATGTTGACAATCTCTGTGACTCGGCCCTGAACTACGGCGGTGTAATCGATTCCGGGACGAGTCGTCTTTCCGCGAACATTGAGGTCTTCTTCGACGATGTCGAGAATCCGTTCCACGATCAAACCGCAGGGTTGGCTATCTCCAGTGCAGACGACCACCGGTACGGCCTGCCGCGCTGCCGAAGCATCGTCGAGCGTAAATCGGATCGAGGGCGCGCCGCCGAGTGCCTTGGCTGAATCGACGAGCGGCAGGATCTGCCCGCGGTACTGAACGACCCACTCCGCACCGACTTTTTCGATCTGGCTGCGCGGAATTTCTTCCAACCGCGTGATTAACGACAGCGGAATCGCCATGCGGCCACCGTTGTCGGCCTGGAACACCAGCAACGTCTGCCGGCATTCGGTGCGCCGGGATGCACTGGAATGAGATTCGCAGGGCCGAGACTCGACCTCAGTGCCGGAAGAGTCCTCAAGCAACCGTAGAGGAGAATCGGACAACAGCCGCGCGGTCTTGGCGATGTGGACGACGTTAAGAATCAACGCGAGCTTGCCATCGCCCAGAATCGTCGCTCCGGCAAACGCCCGAATTCTATGGAGTCGCTTGTCCAACGGCTTCACGACGATTTCCGCGGAGTCGAAAATGTTGTCCACGACCAAGCCAAAACGCCGATCTTCCGCTTGCAGGACGACGATATTGACGACTTGTGGGTCGCCCGGCTGGACCGCATCTTGGATCTGAAGTTCACGGTTCAGATAAACCAGCGGCAGCAAGTTACCGCGCAGCCGATACACCGGCGCACCATGCGCTAGTTCGATTCCGTTCCGTGCATCGTCCCCTTCGAGGCGTACCAATTCCAGCAAGTTGATTTGCGGGATTGCGAACCGGGCCGCGGCGTTTCCAACCATCAACGCTGGAACGATGGCCAGCGTCAGCGGGATTTTGATCCGGATCGTCGTCCCGCCGCCGGATTTGCTGTGGACGTCTATGACGCCACCAATACGCTCGATGTTCGCTCTGACCACATCCAGGCCCACGCCTCGTCCGGAGACGTTGGTGATCTGCTCCGCCGTGGAAAAGCCCGGCAGGAAGATCAGCCGGATTGCATCGCGGTCGTTCATTACTTTGGCTTGTTCCTGGGTCACGAGACCGCGCTCGACCGCCTTGGTTTTGATTTGTTCGGGTGAGATACCTCGGCCGTCATCCGTGATTTCGATGTTGACCTGACCTCCGTCGTGAAAGGCCCGCAGCCAAATGTGCCCTACCGCCGGTTTGCCGCGCGCGATGCGGGCTTCGGGAGGCTCGATGCCGTGATCGATCGCGTTCCGCACGAGGTGTGTTAGGGGATCTTTGACCGCTTCGATGAGAGTCTTGTCGAGTTCCGTTTCGATGCCGTCCATCTCCAAGCTGACTTGTTTACCGCAGGCTTGAGACAAGTCGCGAATGACTCGGGGAAACTTCGACCAAATGTTGCCGATGGGTTGCATGCGGGTCTTCATGACCCTCTCTTGCAGCGCGATGGTGATCAGGTTTAAACGTTGCGAAGAATTCATCAGGTGCGAATCGCCAAGGTGGTTCGCGTGCTGTTGAATCTGATTCCGTGCGAGCACCAATTCGCCGACAAGATTCATCAACTTGTCGAGGAGTTTCACATCAACGCGGATCGCGGTGTCGGCCACCGCCGACGCCATAGCGGATTTGTCGGTTTGAACTTCGCCGAGAGTGAGTGACGTGCAAACAGGCTGCGTGTCTGCTACCTCGCTTTGCAACCGAGTCAGCGTGTCGATTAAATCGTGGTAGAGCAGATCCCCCTCCTGCCCAGTCGATTCAATGCTGGCCAGGATTTCACGAATCGAGTCGAGTAATTGCAGCAGGGCGGTTGTGACCGCGGGCGTTGGCGACAAGACTCCATCGCGCAGCCGGCTGAGCAGGTTTTCGGCAACATGGGAAATCTCTTCCAATTTCGCGAAGCCGAGAAAGCCGCAGGTTCCTTTGATCGTGTGGATGGTGCGAAAGATTCTGGCCAACCGTTGCTGTGGCTGTGAGTCCCCTTCGAGCGCGACTAGATCTCGGTCCAATTGATCCAAGTTCTCGTGGCTTTCGACGAGAAAGTCGTGGACGATACTGTCCATCTCGCTGCCCATGCGCGCACTCCGCGGGGAGAAATCTTGTCAGCGACTCCAACCGTGGAGCGCAGGGGTCGTGAACTGAGGCGCCGGCGCGTTGTTCAAACGTTGGACTTCAAAACGTGCGAGCTGCCCCGACCGACACACGGAAACA
The DNA here is from genome assembly GCA_964519825.1 of uncultured Pirellulaceae bacterium. Taxonomy (GTDB): domain Bacteria; phylum Planctomycetota; class Planctomycetia; order Pirellulales; family Pirellulaceae; genus CAZFLF01. Next base: position 5,578 of record CAZFLF010000185.1, read on the forward strand.
TAGGTTGGAAGCAGCCTGCGGCAAACGAATTCATTGGCGACGACCGATCGACCGGGCGCGATTGGCTTGAATTTGCCGGTTGTGCTGTCGCAGCAATCGGGGACTGCCAATTCGGGGGACTGCGACAATCCGCGGCCAGCGGCCGACTGGTTGCTTTGCCGTGGGTCCCTGCCTACTCTAACGCGGCTTCGGTCCGATCTTCGAATAACGGTTTCACCAATCTTTCGTATAAGGCAAAGACCCATGACACACGGGACGCGATTCCTGGTGAGCGCGGCTTTTCTACTCGCGGGGCTGATCCCCGCCATGTCCAGTTTTGCACAAGACCCGCCACGCGGTTTCACGGCGATTTTCAATGGCAAGGATCTGGATGGCTGGATCGGTCTGGAGCATTTCGATCCCCGCCAGCTGGCAGCCATGAGCGAAGAGGACCGCGCGGCCAAGCTCGCCAAAAACCTGGAAGACCTCAAACAACATTGGCGGGTCGATAACCAGGAATTGATTAACGATGGCCACGGAGTGTATGCCACGACAAGCAAGGAGTATGGCGACATCGAACTCTTGATCGATTACAAGACGGTCCCGTTAGCCGATAGCGGCATTTATTTGCGCGCGAATCCCCAGGTGCAGATTTGGGACTCTACCGAACAGAAGAAGTTCGCGCTAGGTGCAGACAAGGGATCGGGAGCGTTGTGGAACAACAAAGCCGGAGCCGCTGGGAAAGATCCGCTTGTCTTAGCTGACAAGCCATTTGGCGAATGGAATCACTTCCGAATTCTGCAAGTCGGTGAACGGACGACCGTCTACCTGAATGATAAGTTGGTCGTCGATCACGCCCGCATGGAGAATTTTTGGGACCGTGCGAAACCACTATTTGCTCGCGGGCCGATTCAGTTGCAGACCCACGGCGGCGAGATTCGCTGGCGCAATATCTTCCTCCGCGAAATTGCGCCGGAAGAAGCCAACAAAATTCTGGTTGGCAAAGCGGACTCCGGGTTCGTGCCCGCCTTTAATGGCAAGACGTTCGACGGTTGGGCTGGTCCGATCGAGAATTACGAAGTCCGCGACGGAGCCATCGTCTGCAAGCCGGGTAAAGGGGGAGCGATTCATACGAAAGATGAGTTCAGTGACTTCGTGGCTCGAGTCGAGTTCCGCCTGCCTCCTGGCGGTAACAACGGGCTGGCGATTCGCTATCCCGGCGAGGGAGACGCGGCCTATGTCGGCATGTGCGAGTTGCAGGTACTCGACGACGCCGCCACCAAGTACAAAGGTCTCGATCCGCGGCAGGCCCACGGGTCGGCGTATGGAATGGTCGCGGCGGAACGCGGTTTCCTGCGCCCAGTCGGTCAGTGGAACTTCCAGGAAGTAACGGTGAAAGGTTCGACGATCCAGGTCGAACTGAACGGGACTGTTATCTTGAACACGGATCTGAGCATGGTGACGGACTACCTGGCGAACCATCCGCATCCGGGCAAAGACCGCGCCTCCGGCCATTTCGGTTTCGCCGGACATGGCGACGCGGTCGAGTTCCGCAATGTGAGTATCAAACGGCTTACTGCCGGGAAGTAAGCGGCTAACGCTTGGCGCTTCGTTCCGGCCATTCAACTTTCGCCCAGAATGGATGCTGGCGATCGCCGCGGGATCGGACGTCTTCGAGCATGACTTCGAGGCTCGGTCGAATCTCGCCGCGAATCTCTTTTCCATCGACCGAGACCTGAATGGGCTTGCTAAAGTCGGCGATATCCGGTGACAACCAGACCGTGGTGCGTTCGGCGGATGGGGTCACGGTGATGCGACCATTTGCTGGAATGATTTCCGCCACGGTAGTCGTCGCGCGCGCCCCTCGGTCTGTCCAGGCATGCGGCAGCATCATCGACGAGGGGGGGAAGTTTTCCACTTCGACCCACCAAAAGAAATTATCCCACGGACGCATGGACGAGACCTTAATGCTTCGCGGAGCAAAATCGCGGCGATGCGCCGGGAGTTCCATCCACTCAAAGATGCGATGAATCTCGTCGCTGAACCCATCTCGTCCACGGCCGCGGTACAGCACGACCGTGCAATCGCTGCGAGATGCGGACAGATATCGATTCAGTTCGGTGGAGTTCTCGGTCAGCCAATCACCGGTGGCGCTTGTGCCCGCATCCTTTTCGCCGGCGACGAAATACATGGGTACATAACGTTCGTTGTCGGCATAGTGTTTGACGTAACGATCCGCGGTGGGTGTGAACAGTATCGCGCCGGCCCAGAGGTCGGGGTGAGCGAGAGCGATGTCCCAGGCGGCGTCTCCACCTTGTACGTGGCCAGACAGGAATACGCGATCGGTATCAATCGACATCCGGCGGCAGGCGTCGCGCAGCGTGTAGAGCACGGCCGCATGCTCACGCAACGAGTATTCATATTCTCCCTGCAGCGGCTTTTGCCATTTCGGGGCGATTATGATATAGCCTCGCCGCCAGGCCTGGCCCAGCCGCATCGACTTCTGAGGAGCGTACGGGCCGGCCCACCAATCGATTTGCTCCTGCTCGGAGCGGTTGAATCCGTTGAGGGTCACGATGCACGGATATCGCCGCGAGGGATTGTATTCCGGTGGTAGCTGGACCGTATACGTGAATTTCGGCTGCTCCTCGATCCCCGCTGTCTCGAGTTCATACATGCCGGGCACCCCCGCCGTTTCCTCCTGGGTAACGATCGGTGGTTTCATGTGCGCCAGAATCTTGGCGACGTTGTCCGGCGTGCTCCCTTCCAGGGTCTGGAGTTTGTCCAAGATGTCCCGCCGCTCGGAGGCCAGTGCCGACTGCAGGTATTTCACGACCAGATCTCGCACTTCGATCAGCGAGGAAGAGACCGCCAGATTCTCGATACCGTCGCCCGATCCTAGCAAGAAGCCGCTGATTGCTAGTGCCACCTTTTGATCGGCGCCGAGGGTGGCGTCATCTGCCAATCGCAAGTAATCGGCCATACGGTCCAACGTGTGCATGTTGAGGCCATCCTTGAGCTCTTCGTGGAACGGTGCGAGCTTAGCCTTGGTCGCGTCATCCTTGAGATCCGCGAGATGCTTTTCGAACAGTGCCAGCGCTTGATCGTATTGCTGCTTGCGAGTGTCGTACTCTTGCAACATCTCGCGGACTTTGATCAGCGTCTCACCCGCGACATCATTGCGCGGGAAATTCTCCAGCCGCCCTATGACGTGCTCGTGCTGACCGGCATCACGGCGCAGGGCGATATCGCGCAAGAATTGCTGTGCGGCGAGCTGCACGAGCTTCGTCGATTGATCTTTGAATGAATCGGCCACATCGGGCAAATCGGTGCGGATTTTCTCCAATTCGGCAATGGCCTCGCGGTACAACTCCGCCTGGATGAATAAACGCACGACGCGCAACCGCGAGTCCAAGTCCTTCGAATCCGCTCCTTCCGCTTGCAACAAGACCTTACGCAGCGTTTCGGGAGGGATCGACGTGGTGGCCATGCGCAAATCCCAGACCAGCGGATTCTCCGTAAATCCCAAACCTTCCACCCGAACGTACGTCGGCGTAATTACCGTGATCCCCTGATACACAGTCAGCCGTCCTGCCGGTCCCCCTTCCATTGTGAACCTGCGACGGCCCCAGTTATCCCAAGGAGTTATCTCGATCACTCGTCCGACCGCACCGATGCGTCGACTGCTAGTCGCGATAGTTTGCTGAATCTTGATCCGTTCGACGTTCTTCG
>CAZFLF010000186.1:0-9272 GCA_964519825.1 uncultured Pirellulaceae bacterium
TTCAGATCCAGATCCCGATCAAAAGCCTTCGGAAACCGGCAGCGTGGATGGTGAACTCGAATCACCTGAGTCCGGCGTCTCGATCCCGCCCGTCGACCTTGAACGTATCCAACGCGCCGTGCGTGAGATCTTGTTCGCGGTTGGGGAGAACCCGGATCGCGAGGGACTACTCGATACCCCCGCTCGCGTCGCGCGCATGTACGCGGAAATGTTCAGCGGTCTGCATGCCGATCCAGCCGTGTATCTGCAACGCGTCTTCACCGAAAAATACGACGAGGTCGTTCTCGTACGTGATATCGCCTTCAACAGTATGTGCGAGCACCACCTGCTTCCATTCATGGGTAAAGCACACATTGGATATATCCCACGGGGCAAAGTGCTCGGCTTGAGCAAGTTGGCACGGGTGGTTGAATGCGTATCAAGGCGACCGCAGGTGCAGGAACGTATGACCGAAGAAATCGCTAACTTGTTGGAACGCGAACTCGAACCGAAAGGGGTCGCGGTCGTTGTCGAGGCAAGCCACAGCTGCATGACGATTCGCGGCGTGCGGAAGCCGGGAAGTTCCTGCGTCACTTCGGCGATGAAAGGCTTGTTCCGCACCAACGTGTCATCCCGCGCGGAGATCATGCAATTGATTTATGGCGAACGGCGGTGATGTGGCGTGTCGATTTTGGTGCTGCTGATCCAGTTTGTGTTTCGCGTGACGTTCGGCGTGGCATTGTCGATGGGGGTGACGCCGTCACGGTGGGTGACGAGCGGGTTCTATCGCGTGCATCTGTGGGTGATCATGGGGTTGAATACGCTGGCCAGTCTGTGCTTGTACACCCAGCGTGAATCGCTTGATCGGCGCATTGAATATGGGACGTTTGTGCTCGCGCTGGCGGTCGGCTTGGCGGTTGTCAGTTATGTCGGCGGAGTGTTCTGGCTGTACGAACGGAAGACCGCCGGCGCCCTGGTGTTGTTTCTGGTCACGCTCGGAGGCCTGCTGGGCGCCGTATTCGCCACCCCCTGGCACGAGGCCACGACGACGATCGGCTTGGTGCTCGCGTTTCTCGATCTGGCGTCGAGTGGCCTGCTGTTGGGAACCACTCTATCGGCAATGTTCCTGGGACACTGGTACCTCAATACGCCGACGATGGAGTTGCTGCCTCTCAAGCGACTCGTGCTGTTCATGGCAGCTGCGGTGATTGTCAGGACGTTGGTCAGCGGTACCGGATTGGTCTTGCAGACCCGATCCACCGCTCCTCTGGAGACCGTGTTTTGGATTTTTGTGGCTTTGCGCTGGCTATCGGGACTGCTCGGCGCTTTCATCATGGCCCTCCTCGCCTGGTACACGTTGAAAATCCCCAACACGCAAAGCACGACCGGCATTCTATACGCGGGCGTCATTCTGACTTTCATTGGCGAATTGACCTCCCAATTCCTCTCCGTGGATGCACTGTATCCGTTATGAACGTTGCTTTTGAATGCCGGCATTGCGAGCAGCCCGTGCGGATGGAGCTGTCGCCTGCGTGCTCGGAGCTGCTTTGTCCTGCGTGCGGTAAGTCCTCGCCGGTCACCGCCGAAGATTTCGCCGACGATGGAAAACTCCAAGCGTGCGTGATCTGCGGCTGCCGCGAGCTCTTCGTGCGTAAAGACTTTCCGCAACGACTTGGTGTGTCGATCGTGGTCTGCGGAGTGATTACGAGTTCGATCGCATTGGGATTTCATCAGCGGTTTACGTCCTACGCGATCTTGTTCGCCACGGCGCTAATCGATCTGGTGCTGTACTTCATGGTCAAGAACATGCTGGAGTGTTATCGCTGCCACGCGGTGTATCGCGACCTGCGCGGCCTGGAAGAATTCGAGCCGTTCAAGCTCGAGACGCACGAGAAATTCCGGCAGCAGTCCATCCGTTTGGCGCAGAGTAAGAAGTAGCCGAGACTGGACGAAGTACGGAGTACGCAGTACCGAGCATGCCGCACCCAGTACACCGTACTCAGTACCCAGTACACCGAACTCCGTACCCAGTACACCGAACTCCGCATCCAGTACACCGTAAACCGTGCCCAGAACTCCGTACTCCGTACACCGTACTCCGTACTCCGTACTCCGTACCCAGTACACCGTACTCAGTACCCAGTACCTAAATGCACAGTAGCTGAGTCCGTGCAGCGCATTTGTCCTGCCGATTGGAAGGATTCCACGCTTGTTATCCGCGAATGCTACGGCTGACTCAGACGTGTCGAAATCGGTTACCCTCGTCGGTCGTCTCGCGCCGTCTCCGACGGGAGCCCAGCACGTTGGCAACGCGCGCACGTATTTGGTGGCGTGGCTCTCGGTGCGGTCGCGCGGCGGCAAGTTGGTGCTTCGCATCGAGGACATCGATTCCCCACGTGTGAAGGGAGGAGCCGCCGAGCAGGCAGTTGACGATTTGCGGTGGCTCGGACTGGATTGGGATGAAGGTTCCGATGTTGGCGGACCGAGAAGCCCGTATGTGCAAAGCCAACGGGTCAGCCTCTATCGCGCGGCGCTGGCGCAATTGCAAGCTGCCGAACGGGCGTATCCGTGCACTTGTACGCGGGCAGATGTGGCCGCCGCGGCCAGCGCTCCACACGTGAGCCAGGAGGGACCGATCTATCCCGGGACCTGTGTTGATCGAAACGTCGCGGAGGCCGAATTCTTGGGAGATCGGCCCTACTCGTGGCGATTCCGCACGTCGTGCGTGCACCGATCGTTCGTCGATCTCGTTGCCGGTCCGCGCGATTGCCAGGTGGCAAGCGAACTGGGGGACTTCGTCGTCGGGAGATCAGACGGCTCACCCGCCTACCAACTGGCGGTAGTCGTCGACGATCATGCAATGGGCGTTACCGAAGTTTTGCGCGGCGACGATTTGCTCCCCAGCGCGTTTCGACAATTGGAACTGTACGATTTCTTCAGTTGGACGCTCCCCAGCTTTGCCCATGTGCCGCTGGTGTTGGGGCCGGATGGGCGACGGTTGGCCAAACGGCATGGCGATACTCGGTTGTCCGTGTTGCGCGAGGCCGGGACGCCGGCCGAGCGGTTAGTCGGACTGCTGGCCTGGTCGTGCGGTCTGCGGCCGACGGCGGAACCGACGACGGCACGCGCGCTGATCACGGAGTTTGATTTGGCCCGCGTGCCAAAGCATCCCTTTGTGTTGACGGACGAGATGTGGCGGAATCTACGGCAATAGGCTTGACTGCGGAGAACTGTCACGATGAATCAGCCCGGCGATCGGTTGTATCCTTACCTGCCTGAAGTCGGCTGCGCGTTGTTGCTCGCCACGCTTCTGACGATGTGCCTCTTGCCGTACATTTTCGTTGGAGCGATGGAGACAGCCTTGGCGAAGCTCCATCTCTGGCCCCCGCTCGCCTTGTTAATCCTGGTCGGCATATTCGTCGGTAGCTTTATTAACGTTCCAGTGCGATATATCGATCGCCATGTGGAGCAAGTCGTCGCTGCCCGTGGTTGGTCGGGCTTGATGAACCGATCTCCGCTGCTGCGCCGATCAAACACCGAGACGATCATCGCGGTCAATGTCGGCGGTTGTGGTATTCCTGTGCTCCTGGCGCTGTATGAACTACTGACGGTGTTGAATCACGGTCGCTATGCCGCCTGGAGCGTGGCAGTTGTAACGTTGGTCAACATCCTCGTGTGCTACTACGTCGCGCGGCCCGTCGCCGGAGTCGGGATTGCGATGCCCGGTTTTATCTCACCCGCCGTGGCGGTCAGTTTGAGTTGGCTTCTCATGCTGCGGCCCGAGTTCAACGCGATTCGTCCGCCGGTCGCATTCATCGCAGGGGTCCTCGGACCGCTCGTCGGCGCCGATCTGTTGCATTTGCGCGATTTCACCCGCGTCTCAGTGGGTGTGCTATCGATCGGCGGCGCGGGAACGTTCGACGGGATCGTGCTCTCAGGAATGGTGGCGGCCCTACTGGCGTAAAATGGACTGTTTTGTCTACGTTGTTTCAGTTCGGCGGGCTGGCAAATATAATCCATCCGGTACCGTCGTCGGATTACGCACGCTGGAAAGAGATCCAGCGACGGTCTTGCTTCCATTACACGATTCGTACCGAGGGGGGTTTTTCTATGTCGTCTCGCAGACTCGCGCAGTCGCTAATTGCCTTACTGTTGGTTCTGACTGGCGGCTTACAGTCGTCGGCAAAGGACGCTGCAAAGCCCGCGGAGGCTAAGAAGGAAGAACCCAAGAAGGAGGAAGCGAAGAAGGAAGCTCCGAAGAAAGAAGAACCCAAGAAAGAAGAACCCAAGAAAGAAGAGCCCAAGAAAGAAGAGCCCAAGAAGGAAGAGCCCAAGAAGGAAGCTCCTAAAAAGGAAGAGCCAAAGAAAGACGAGAAGAAGCCTGAGGACAAGAAGCCTGAGGACAAGAAGCCTGAGGACAAGAAGCCTGAGGACAAGAAGCCTGAGGACAAGAAGCAGGAAGTTCCGGAGGTCGCCAAGTTTGATCGGTGGGTGACGGCCTTGGCGTTTTCCACGGATGGATCGCTACTCGCCTCAGTCGGCGGCGAGAGCCTGCAATATCGTCCCGGGGACGTGAAACTGTGGGATCCCAAGTCGGGCAAACTTGTGGCATCGCTCGTGGGACATCCCAGCAACGTCTGGGCGGTGGCCTTTTCGCCCGATGGGAAGACGCTTGTCACCACCGGTTACGACGGCAAAGTCATTGTGTGGGACCTGAATGAGAAGAAAGCGGTCGCCACACTGGAAAAACACAAGGGCTGGTGCCGCGCCGTTGCCTATCATCCCAATGGCACGCACTTCGCGACCGGTGGCGAAGATGGAAGCGTAGTGGTGTGGGACCGCGGTACGCTCAAAGAAGCCAAGGAGTTCAAGGCTCACGATTCGGCCGTCTTTGGCTTGGCGTTCTCTCCGGATGGCAACACGCTGGTCTCGGCGAGCACCGACAAGACCGTCAAGATCTGGGATTGGCAAAACGCGAAAGAGACCAAAAAACTCGAAGGACACGGCGATGCAGTCTGGGCCGTCATGTATTCGAAGGACGGCAGCCGAATTGCTTCAGCCGGTGCCGACCGCAAGATCAAGCTCTGGAGCGCTGCAGGTGAGGACCAAGGGACTCTGGAAGGACACAAGGATTGGATCACCGATCTGGCTTTCTCTCCGGATGGGACGATCTTGGCAAGTTGCGATTATGGCCGAGTGGTCAAACTCTGGAATGTCGCGGAAAAGAAAGAAACCGGCAATCTCGGTGCTTGCCACAGTAGCGTGTGGACCATCGCCTTCTCGCCGGACGGACAACTGATCGCGACCGGATGCCACAAAGACTCGATCCATCTCTGGCATCCCGTCAAGGAATGGCGTGAAGTCTATCCTCACCCAGAGGCTGCGAAACCGGCAGAGGCTAAAAAGGAAGAACCCAAGAAAGAAGCCCCCAAGAAGGAAGAACCCAAGAAAGAAGAGGCCAAGAAGGAAGAGCCCAAGAAGGAAGAGGCCAAGAAGGAAGAGCCCAAGAAAGACGAGGCCAAGAAGGAAGAGCCCAAGAAAGAAGAGCCCAAAAAAGAAGAGAGAAAGCCTGAGGAGAAGAAGGCCGACGAGAAGAAGCCTGAGGAGAAGAAGCCTGAGGAGAAGAAATAGCCGTCGCGTTCGCAGCGGTTGCCTTCTCGATTGCAGGTCGTGCCACTATATTCTCGACATGCCTAGATTCGTTGTCCGTTACGGTTCGATGCGCACGTTGGGGGTTCTATCAACGCGGGGAGGAGACCGTTTCGAACGTGGTTCGCGTGTCATTGCCCGCACGACCCGTGGAATGGAAGTCGGCGAAGTGCTGTGTGAAGGGACCGACGAGGCGCTCCAGCACCTCAAGGATCCTCCGGGTGGCCAGATTCTCCGCCAGATGTCGGCCGACGATGAAAACGAACTAGCGCATCTGCAGTCGAACGAGCCAGCCGAGTATGAAACTTGCCGGCGAATCGTTCAGCAGCTCAGTTTGCAAATGCAGTTGGTGGACATCGAGCACTTGTTTGGCGGCGAACGGATCGTAATTTACTACCTCGCCGAAGACCGGGTCGACTTTCGCGAGCTGGTCAAACTGCTGGCGGGTGAGTTTCAAACGCGGATTGAAATGCGACAAATCGGCGTGCGGGATGAAGCCAAGTTGTTGGCCGACTACGGGGATTGTGGAAAACCGCTCTGCTGCAACACCCATCTGGCCGAGATGCCGCCGGTGTCGATGAAGATGGCCAAACTGCAGAAGGCCACTTTGGACCCGACTAAGATTTCCGGCCGCTGCGGGCGCCTAAAATGTTGCCTGCGTTATGAATACGACACTTATGAGGATTTGCAGAAAGAACTTCCGCCGATCGGCGTGGATGTTGTAACCCAGAACGGTCGGGCGCGAGTGATCGGGCACGAGATTCTCGCTCAGCATCTACTCGTCGAAACCGAAGACCATCGCCGCATGCTGATTGACAGGACAGAAGTCTTGACGGTCATCGGCAAGCCGGGACATAAATCACGTGTCGCAAATGAGGAGTCGACGGGTGAAGGGAGCTCGCCACGCGAAAACGAGGGTTAGTTGTTGGTCGGATTGCTACTCTTGGAGCCGCGCGGGGGTTGATTTCGCCTGTTAACTCTGGGATCCGCAGCGCCGGCAGGCAGCAGGAGGCTTGCCGGAACGGTTTTTTCATTCATTATCAATTTCGGATTGATGCTCCATGTCGTCCTTTGCCATGACGAAATCGCTGAAACGAATCGCCCAAATCGCCAAATTGGATGGACGGTACAAGGTCGACGCGTATCTGTTCGTTCAGCAATCGTTGGCATTCGCTCAATTGCAGCGTGGCCGATCGCGGCGACAGCCCACCAGCTCCGACGACGATCCCGAACCAGTTTCCCCTTTGGAGCCGCATCTAACCGGCCAGGAGTTGTGCGGGGCGATTCGGCTCTACGCACAGGAACTTTATGGCTTGATGGCTAAGGTGGTCCTGAACACTTGGGGAGTGACAACGACCGGCGATTTTGGTGAGATCGTGTACAAGCTGATCGAGATTGGAGAAATGACCAAATCCGATCACGATCAGCGCGAAGACTTCGACGACGTTTATGATTTCAAGCACGCATTCCAACGCGATTACCAGATTCGCATTGTGGACGAAGCCTGACCGAGCGAATCGGAGACAATCCATGACAATCCGGCTGTTTCATTTCGTGGGTTGGCTCGCGACGGTGCTCGTTGCGCATTCCGCGGCCGAGCTGCTCGCTGCTGACAACTGGCCGGAGTTTCGCGGACCGACCGGCGACGGCCAGACTCACGTTGCTGATTTGCCACTGCAATGGAGCGAACAGGATCATGTGAAATGGAAGACGCCGATTCCCGGTAAGGGATGGTCGTCGCCGGTCGTGTGGGAGAAGCAAGTCTGGTTGACCACCGCTCCGGAAGATGGAAAGCAACTCTTTGCCATGGGTATCGATGTCGAGAGTGGCCAGGTCCAGCATGAAATCAAAGTCTTTGATAACCCGTTCCCACAGTATTGCATCGAAAGAAACAGCTACGCTTCCTCGACGCCGGTCATCGAAGCGGGACGGCTGTACGTTCACTACGGCGCACATGGGACTGCCTGCGTCGACACCGACAATGGAAAGCTGCTGTGGGCGCGTCGCGATCTTCCTTGTTTCCACCACCGAGGACCAGCGTCTTCCCCAATACTGTTCCAGAACCTCTTAATCCTGACCTTTGATGGATTCGATCTGCAGTACCTCGTGGCGCTCGACAAGCAGTCAGGAAAGACAGTTTGGAAACGAGATCGCAACATCGAATATGGAACCGATAACGGCGACGCCAAGAAGGCGTACGGAACTCCCACCGTCATTCAAGTAGGTGATGGGTTCCAATTAATCAGTCCCAGCGCGGGCGCCGCGATCGCCTACGATCCGCGAACTGGTGACGAACTGTGGCGCGTTAAGGCCGGCGGAATGAACGTCTCTGCTCGACCGCTTTTTGGCCTCGGGCTAGTGTTCTTGTCGACGGCCGACGGCGGATTTGTGCATTACGCCGTGAAGCCGGATGGTCGCGGTGACGTCACAGGCACGCATGTGGTTTGGAAGAACTCGAAAGGCGTACCCAAACACTCGTCGCATTTGCTGGTCGGCGAGCTGTTATTCATGGCTAGCGAGCAGGGCGTGGGCACTTGCCTCAACGCCAAGTCGGGCGAGGTCGTTTGGCAGAAGCGAATTGGTGGTTCCTTCACCGCTTCGCCGATCTGTTCTGCTGGCCGCATCTACCTCTTCGGCGAAGGGGGGGAAACGCATGTCCTCGCGGCGGATCGTGAGTTCAAATCGCTGGCCACGAATAAATTGGCCGATGGTTTTATGGCATCCCCGGCAGTTAGCGGCAAATCACTGATTCTCCGCACGACGAAGAATCTGTATCGGATCGAATGATTGCTGCTTCTGCGAGTCTAATTCTGACCGCGTTGGCTCTCGTTGTATCGCACGTAGGCTGAACCGAGCGCCGCCGATCAAACGAACACAGCGGCAGATGCAGTAACTCCTCTTAGCTCTACCTCGCAATCGCCGCGCAAGATATTGCGCTGTCATATCTTGCAAATGTGATCGGCTGGCGGCTGGAGCGGAATCAACGGCCTCTAGTCACTCGGATTCGCGACGCATCCGGCCACTTGACGCAAACTACGCAATCATTAAACTCGCCCGACCTTTGGAAGTCGTATCCGTGAATGCGACCGGGATGTTGGCAACCTCGATAGGAGACAAACGGATGTTCAAGCGAGTGGCTTTAGTGGCGGCCGTAGCGTTGTTTATAGCAGCGGACGTTCAAGCGGGTCGATTTGGATCCCGTGGCGGATGTCCGAACGGACAATGCGGCATGCGAACCGCGTCGTACCAGCCTGCGATGAAAGTTGCATCTCAATCAACGGACGCGCTCCCGCAGCCTGTAGTCCAAGCATCGGCGACCGAGCCGATCGCTCCGGCAGTCACCGCGACGACCAGTCCCCCAACGGAACAAGTGGCGAGCCAAACGACTCGGACGCGGCTATTCCGTCGCTGGTCGCGGTAAAATCGTTCATCAACCTTGTCGCCTGTTTTCCCAGGCGCAAGCTGAGCGGGTTACCAGCAAACTGATACCGCAATCCTTGGCAACATCGAACCGAAATGGATCGGTGTTGCCATTTTGATTTCTTCGGCCTGCGGGAGCTACTCTTCCTTGTCTTCTACTTTGGGGTCGCCCTTGCGTTTGAGTTGCCCCGAGTGTTCGGTCATGAACTTCCGAAGTTCATCGG
>CAZFLF010000187.1:0-9257 GCA_964519825.1 uncultured Pirellulaceae bacterium
GTGCGCACGACGAACTGTCTGGAAGAACGCGGTATCTTTACCGTACGCGATCTATTGAACTGCACGCGCGACGACCTTCTCGCGATTTCGAATTTTGGCGAGAAGACTCTCGAAGAAGTGTACGTCGCACTGGAAAACATCGGATTCTATCGCACGAACCGGCAACCGCGTTGACCCTTGGCCGCGGCCGACGTTTCTGATTTAGTGGGTAAGGAGATCAACGATGAGCCAACTGCGCGCCTTGAAATCAGAGATTCTCGTCGACGGTCAAGACTTGTGGATCAACGACGAGGACGTGAAGCGCATCCGCGCAGCCCTGCCCGCCGATGGATCCATCTCGCCGGAAGATCTGAAGGTGCTCGCCGAGATGCGGACCGAGGCACGGGCCGTATGCGCGGCTTTTGACGAACTATTCTTTCCCGCTCTCAAGGCCTACCTGCTGGCCGATGGCCGTGTCACGCAATCGGAACAATTTCTTTTGCTGCGGATGCTGTACGGCGGCGGCGGGATCGACGACGCAGAACGCCGGTTTATCCAGGAGCTGCGCCGGGAACTTCGCGAGGTCACGCCGGAGTTCGAGGTGATTTATCAGGAGGCGATGCGCGAGGATTGAAGGTTTGCCCACGGTGAAATCCGATGAACTTATGCGTTTGGCAATCGCCAAAGCTCGCGAAGGGGTCGCGGCGGGGCAGAGTCCGTTTGGCTGCGCGATCGCTCGCGGCGGCGATTTGATCGCGGTGGCCCACAACTCTGTCGTAGCCACGACCGATATCACCGCCCACGCGGAAATCAACGCCCTGCGGCTCGCGTGCCGATCGCTACGGCAGATTCACTTGCCTGATTGCGTCGTCGCCACGACATGTGAACCGTGTCCCATGTGCATGGCCGCATTGCACTGGGCACGAGTCGATCAAGTGTTCTTCGGCGCCACCATCGCTGACGCGGAGTCCGCGGGGTTCAACGAACTGAAACTTCCGGCGGCGGACCTGCTCCGATTTGGCGGCAGCAATGTGCGGCTGGTGCCAGGCGTTCTCGCCGCGGAGTGCCAGGCGCTATTTACCGAATGGAGTCGCTCACCCCTGCGGCGGACCTACTGAAATGGCGGGGCCGTCACGTCGGCTACTCACTCGTCTCGGTGTACCGGAGCATGTGGCTCAAGGATGCGCGCCAGAATGTCGTACTCTTCAATCGTGTCGCGACAGTTGCGACAAGCGTCGTTGAATGCGGTTTGCAGTTTGGGTGAAGCCAGAAACTTGTTTCCCTGTTCTGTGACCCATCCCATCGAAGTAAACCGCCCGACGACTTCACGGACTTGTTCGGGAGTTGCTTCGGGCCAACGATGCGACCGATGAAAGGCGACAATCTCCTCGAAATCGGCCCCCTTTCGAGAGCCAATGATCCGCAACAGAATTCGCAGGTCCGAGCGAGTGAAGGTCGAGGCAGATGACATCAGGCACCTCCCGTTGGCTGAGATGGCCACGATTCTACGATTGTCGCGCGCAAATTCCAACTACTGCGTGCCGAGCGGTTCAGATGGGTGCACGCGCTCCACACGTCGCCATATTGGATTCGATGCCCGGTCGGCGGCGTGCCCAAGTTCTGCGAGTTTTCCGCTGCGGGTGTCGGCCCTTCCTATTTCAATTGCGGCTAATTCAATGACGGGTCATCTGGCACAATGCGCAGCTTGATGGTCGCGGACAGAAAGTCGCGGCCGATGCGTCGCGAGAGGGAACGCCACAATTGCTCGGGTTCCGCGAAGATATCAGGCACTGTGGCCGGTGCGACTTGCCAACCGCCGGCGTCGAGTTCACCCTCCAATTGCCCCGGTGCCCAGCCGGAATAGCCGAGGAACACGCGGCGATCTCCACCTTCGTTTTGCAGCAGTTCGTTGACCAGTTCATCGGCAACGGTGTAATACGCTCCGATGAGGATTTCGACGTTTCCGCGTTCCTCATCGGTGTGCACCACCGCGATCGGACCGCGTACAGGGCCGCCGAGAAAAATCGGGTCGTCGCACAAACTTGGCTCGTCCGCGACGAGCTTCAGAGCGTCCCGAATGGTCTTGCCGGTGGGTCGGTTGAGAATCAGGCCCAGCGCTCCCGCCTCGTCATGCTGAACCATCAACACAACGCTGCGATAGAAATTGGCGTCCTTCAACTTCGTTGACGCAACGAGGAACTGACCTCGCAACGATCTCATGACTCAACTCCCAAAGGACGAAGCCCAACAGGCACTTTCGATCCACGAACTCCGAATGGACTTCAATTTGTCCTGTGCGGCCGCAATTCGCGCCAAATGCAGCCAGCCCAGGACCAGCCAACTCCAAACCCGATCAGCATATTATTGGCTCCCGGTCGAATGCGACCACGGTGTCGCATTTCTTGGATCACAATGGGAATCGTCGAGGAGACCGTATTGCCATAATCGTGCAGCACAATTGGCAGGCGATCATTGCTTAGCTCCAAGCGTTCCTGCAACTGAGCGAGCATCTTCAAGGTCGCCTGGTGAAACAAGAACAGATCGACCTCATCGCGGGTGAGTTCGGCTTTACGGAGGATGTTCGTGACCAGTTCTGGAATTGCCGCGACCGTAAAGTTAATCAGGCTCGGGCCATCCATATACAAGTCGCTCGGCCAACGATGTCGGTGGCGCGGTTGGAGCGCGTCGGCGGCGGGGCGGGCGCCACCCTTCGTCACCAACAGCGTGTTGGCACCACTTCCGTCCGTCCCGAATTGAAACGCCGACAACGTTGGTTCGGGGGATGCTTCAATCAACGTGGCTGCCGCACCGTCGCCGAAGATCGTGCGCAGGCTGCGGTCCGTCGGATGGATATATTTGGAATAGGTTTCTGCCGTGACGAACAGGACTCGGCGCGCGACTCCGCTGCGAATCAATCCCTCGGCGAGTGATAGCCCGTACACGAATCCCGAACAACCCAGATTGAAATCGAGCGCTCCGCAGGAGGTGCTTAACCCCAACCGCTCCTGGATCAGGCACGCGGTCGTTGGCAAGGGATAATCGGGCGTCTGCGTGCAGAACAGCAGGAAGTCGATGCTTTGTGGATCAACATCGTGCTCATGGAAGAGGCGCTGCGCTGCGGCTACTCCCAGATCGGATGCGCATTCACGCTCACTGGCAATATGTCGCTTATAGATGCCCGTCTTCGAAAAGATCAGGTCGATATCCCAGGAGGGAAACTCCGCCTTGAGCTGATCGTTGGTTTCGAATCGTTCGGGCAGGTATATCGCAATCGGTCCAATAGCTGCATAGTTCACAGGGGCAGTGCCTTCTGAGAGGAATGGCGGGCAACGGCCACGGCAAGGAGAGACAGCCTGTCACGGCAGGGGTCGCGCCACGACCGGCAGCAACACCATACCTATGTGCCTAAACAGGGTCAATTGCGTCAGAAGGGGTTAGAGGTTAGGGGTTAGAGGTTAGGTAAGAGAGTGCAACAGACTCTTTTGTTCCGGCCAACGGCTGCTGATGCCCAAATCCCGACGACAAATGATTTCTAACCCCTAACGGAGAACCTCTTTTTGTATTGCCGAGTTGACGAACTGCGGTTGTTCCAGCGGACTCAAGTGCCCCGCGTGAGGAATCTCAACGAACCGGGCGTTCGGCATGGCGGCAGCAATTCCGCGCATCTCCGAGGAGGGCGAGATGATGTCGTGCTCCCCGCACATCAGTAGCGTCGGGACATCGATTCGCGACAGCACACTCGTCATGTCGGGGCGGGCCGCCATGCCACGCAGCGCCGCGGCGACTCCCTCAGGTGACGTGCCCAGCATCACTTGACGCGTGGCTGCGACAAGTGCGGGTTGTGTACGAACCGTTTCCTCCGCAAACATCTTGCCCAGCATCGTATCCGCTAGCCCCTGTAATCCCTGGGCGAGAACTTGCTCTGCGGAAACCAGTCGGCCGCGCGCCGTTTCCGGCGTATCGGCGGCCGCCCGCGTATCGCAAAGTATCAGTGCCCCAAGCCGTGCCGCATGACGTTGCCAAAACTGCCACGCGATGTAGCCCCCCATCGACAAGCCAGCTAATACGATCGATTCGCGAATCGCCAGCACATCGAGCAATCCAGCAAGATCGTCGGCGAATTGCTCCATCGTGACGGTTCCGGAACTGACGTCGCTACGACCAAACCCGCGTAAGTCAGGCGCGATCACACGCCAGCTGTGCGACAACGCGTCGAGCTGTTCCGTCCACATCGAATGGTCGAGTGGAAATCCGTGGACCAGGAGCAGCGGCCGGCCCGTGCCTCGATCAACATAGTGAAATCGGACGTCGCCAACAGAAGCAAATGCCATGATGGTGGCTCTCGGGGGTTCTAGGCCAGCCCAGTTCGTCGGTAAAGTTTCCTTACCCGAAGCGGCCGGTGACGTAATCTTCCGTTTCTTTCAATCGCGGCCGAGTAAACAGGTCGATTGTCGGACCGTACTCGATGAGGTGTCCCAGGTACATGAACGCAGTGTAGTCGCTCACTCGCGACGCCTGCTGCATATTGTGTGTGACGATCAAGATCGAGTATCCACCTTTCAGATCCTGAATCAAGTCTTCGATCTTCGCCGTGGCAAGCGGATCGAGCGCCGAACACGGCTCATCCAGCAGCAGCACTTCCGGTTCACTGGCGATCGAACGCGCGATGCACAGGCGTTGCTGCTGACCGCCCGACAGGCTTAGTCCACTTTCGTGTAAACGATCTTTCACTTCTTCCCACAAAGCCGCACCGCGGAGACTCCGTTCGCAGACTTCCTCGAGCACCTTGCGACTTCGTTCGCCGTCGATCCGCAACGGATAAACGACGTTCTCATAGATGCTCATTGGGAACGGATTGGGTTTCTGAAACACCATACCCATCCGTTTGCGTAATTCGATGACATCGACTCCCGCATCGAAGATGGATTCTCCGTTCAGCAACATGTCTCCTTTGATCCGCACCGTTGGAATCAAGTCGTTCATGCGGTTCACACACCGGATCAGTGTTGATTTTCCGCAGCCTGATGGTCCGATGAGGGCCGTGACTTTCCCTTTTGGGATCTGCATTTGGATGCGAAACAGGGCCTGTTTCCTGCCGTACCAGAGACAGAAATCTCGAACCTCCATGACCGGATCTTCCTTGCGCACCTGATCATGGATTTCCGCTTCGACGAAGTTACCCGCGGCGATCAATTCCAAGCGACTCCGGCGCCGCGTGGACTTATCGTCGCTGGCGGGAATCGGCGAAATCGCGTGTGCTCGTGGCTCGTTGCGGTCGGACACGGTGGTGTTCATCGGTTGGTTCATGCTTGGTTCCCGCGACGGGCACTAGCGTAGCGAATTACCCGACACGAGTTCAACGACTCAAGCTGCCAAGAGTGGTTGTCGGTCTACCGCGCCGGTCGCATAATCCGGCTCGGGTTGCTCCCTTCGTCGCGAAACTGCATTTCCTCGATTCCGTTAAAATTGTCCGCCCAAATATCGCTTGCGCAGTTGGGAGCGGATCCAAATCGCGGCGAGATTCAACGTGGCGATGATGAGAATCAGCAATAGGGTCGTGGTAAACACCATTGGCTTCGCCGCTTCGCTGTTCGGGCTTTGAAAGCCGAGGTCAAAAATATGGAAACCAAGGTGCATGAAACTTCGGTCAAGATGAATGAATGGGAAGGCCGTGTCGATCGGCAGATCGGGTGCGAGCTTGACCGCGCCGACGAGCATCAGTGGCGCGGTTTCCCCCGCGCCGCGAGCCATGGCCAAGATCATTCCGGTCATGATGCCGGGCATGGCGTGCGGCAACACGATGCGGCGAATCGTTTGCCATTTGCTCCCGCCACACGCATACGATCCCTCGCGTAGTGAATTGGGGACTGCGGACAGGGCTTCCTCGGTGGCGACGATTACGACCGGTAATGTCAACAGGGCCAGCGTCAACGATGCCCACATCAGACCCCCTTTGGCAAAAGTGGGATTCGGCAGAGCCGTGGCGAAAAATCCATGAAAATACGGCGAACCAAAGATGAGTAGTAAAGCGATCGCGACAGTAGCCAGCCAGAGCGCGATGGAGCAGCGACCGAGCCAACGGCGAGCCCGGCTGGAATCGCCTCGCGGTCTCGATGAATTGGCCAAGCCACAGACGAACGCGGCCAAACTACAAATGGCTAAGCCAACGAGCACGACCCACCAGGTACGCGGCGGCAATGGCGCTAGACCGGCGTTGCGCGGTCCGCCATCGACGAACGAACCGCAGACGTAGCAAAAAAATCCAAGACCAAACACGCCAAAGACGATGCTCGGCACGCCAGCCAAGTTGCTGATCGAAATGCGAATCGCGCTAACAATGAATCCCGCGCGCGCGTACTCGCGGAGATACAAAGCCGCCAAGACGCCGAACGGAACGACCAGCATCGACATGACCAGCGTCATCACGACGGTTCCCCAGATCGCCGGAAAAACTCCTCCTTCGCTGTTCGCCTCGCGGGGTTCGTCGGACAGGAATTCCCACCATCTCGACAAATACACTCCCAGCTTTCCGCCAAAAGTCAGTTGATTCGCGGGGTAGGCCCGTACGATGTCGGCCAGGTTGAGTGGTTTTTCTTGACCATCAGCGGTGACCATCATTAGTTCGTAACGGCGGTTCTCGTCGTTAAGCAGTGCAATCTGTTTCTGGATCGTCGTGGTCTCAATATCCGCGGCTAATTCGACCGAGACGAAGTGTTCGATTTCACGTCGAACAGCTTCCGGCAGTTGTTGCAGAGCGGACTGAAGTCGGTCGCGAGTTGCCAGTGGCTCGCGCAATTGCTCGTCAGTTTCCGCGCGCTGTGCCGCCGCGAATTGTTCAGCGAATTGCCTCAGCGCCGGCGGTTCGGAGAACCGCGCCTTGAGCTTGGCTAGAGCCGCCTGGGTTTGATCGGCCGCGTCTCGGATCATCTGGATGGCCGTTTCGGAGGTCTTCAGCTCCGCGGCAAGATCGACGGCGGAGACTCCATGTTCCAACTCTTGGGCACGCACCTTGAGCCGCGCCTCTTCCATGCGGTCATTGACGCGTCCAATCGCGTGTCGCTCCAAGTAGCGCCGTTCGACAGACCGCCGAAGGGCATCGGAGTGGAATCGCCGGAACTGCTGCCAGGCCGCTGTCGAGCCGCTCCACAGCTCGCGAACCGCCACGATGTTCTGATCGGGCTTCCGTTCGGCATTCGGAAGCGGCTGTCCGTCCGCGAGCAACAGCTCGGTCTGCCGTTCTGGGGTGGGCTGGATCGGGTTCAGAAAGGCTTCGATACTCGTGGTTCGTGCGGCTTGCAGCGCGGTCGTTACACGGGCCAAGGCCTGATCGAACGCCGCAATCTTTTCCGGTGTCAGCCGCCAGCGATTGGATTCAAGGAAAAGCTGGATTTCGACCAGTTCTTGTTCGTCGGCTGTCGGAGTTCTCGGATGCGTTCGCGCGAACTGGCGTGGCTCACCATAAAACCGTCCCCACTCCAATCGCTCGATGGTCACTCCCCACTCCGGATAGGATTCGCCCTGGTCCTGCACGGCAAAATCGCTGATCCATTGGTAATGTTCGTTGGTCAGTTCAAAATTCTCGGTCCGCAAGAGCCGACGTCGAACGCGAGACTGGTCGGGCCCCTGCAGCCGCTTCTTGGCTGCAGAAAGTTCCTCGCCGGAAAGACTACGTAGAGTATCCGCGTTGAGCTGGAATGACTCGACGCGAGCCACTTCCCCAAGCACGACTTGGCCGTTCGTCAGCGCGATTCGGATGAGCGGCGCTGGCCAAAAAGTCTGCAGGCCGTTCCACAACACCAGGAGTAGCAAAGCGAGAATCATCGTCACGCAGATCACGATCGCACCGCCGGTAAGCCAAACCATCGGTTCGCCCTGCGCAAGCAGCGACGCAGCGGGGCGCGACAAGCGACCTCCCCGTCGCGAAAACGACGGCCGACCGGCGGGCGGGGGCGGACTGACTGCCAGGCTCATAGCTGAAATGCTCGCTTGCGGAAGCGAATCCGCACCATCTCGGCCACGGTGTTAAGAACAAATGTCATCGTGAACAGCGTCAATGCGGACAGAAACAATGTGCGGTAGTGAGTGCTATCACGTACCGCTTCGGGCATCTCGACGGCGATGTTCGCGGCCAAAGTGCGGAAACCGTCGAATAGGTTCCATTCCATGACTGGAGTGTTGCCGCCGGCCATCAACACAATCATCGTTTCCCCGACGGCTCGTCCCAAGCCGATCATTACCGCGGAAAACAGGCCGCTCATCGCCGTCGGCACGACCACGCGAATCGCGGTCTGCCACGGCGTCGCCCCGCATGCCAACGATGCGGACCGTAGGTGTTGCGGAACCGTGCTCAGCGCGTCGTCGGCGATAGTGAAAATGATCGGGATCACGGCGAAACCCATCACGATTCCGACCACGAAGGCGTTACGCTGCGCATAGGTCGATACATACGAACCACGCGGATCCCAACCCACGGTGTCCAACAACCACGAGATTCCATAGGCAGCGCACAGGACCAAAACGGTCGCCGCGAGAAATTTGGCCAGGTTGGCCAACACGAATTGCCCGCGACTGAAACCTTCGCCCGCTCGGCGTAACCACGGATTCAAGACGACAGCGACGAATACCGTGGTGCCGACCGTACAGAGCGGCAGCCACAGCAGGAGCCAGGCTCCGATTCCGTTCCCGATTTGTCCATCCAGCCAGCGCATCACATTGCCGGCGAACAGCCATCGCTCCACCCACGGTCCGAGCCAAAAGCCGCTGAGGATCCCGAGTACCATCGGCACCGGGAGAAACAGCACTCGCCACGGCTGCAGTCGTACCGTCCACGGTTGTGGCAACAACTGCCAAATGTGCGCGGCCAGCAGGAAGGCAAATGGCAGGCAAAAAACGATGCAGAGAACTTGCGGCACGTAGGCCTCCACCACGACCGCAAACACCAGCGCGGCGAGAAACCCGAGTACGACACTGGGTAAACTCGCCATCATTTCAATCGTCGGCTTCACGATCGCGCGCATTCGCGGGTGGAGAAATTCGCTGGTATAGATGGCCGCAAGCAACGCCAGCGGAGTTGCGAACAACATAGAATAGAACGTCGCCTTCAACGTTCCATGCACCAATGGCAACATGCCGAGCTTCATTTCGGGCGCCGACGTTGCGGACGACGATTGCCAGGTGTGCAACGGTCGATCGTACCCTTCGTACCACACCGGGAGAAACAACGCGGCGAACGTGGCTTCCGGATGGCGCGGTTCAAAGGCCGCCGTCCACATTCGATC